>PUKZ01000117.1 GCA_003550725.1 Bacteroidales bacterium
CTTTTTCAGCAGGCCTGCTTTCAACAGGTTCTATAAGCTTTATTTTAAAAGAAGGCTCAGCAACTTTAACTTTATCAAGACTTTCGAAGTCATTTATAGCTTGAATTATATCAGCATTATTGTCAAGCCTCAATGTATGCCAGAGATGAAAACCCCATGCCCTGTGTCTTTCCTTATACTTAAGAGATGCTTCAGATATCTTATAAAGATCTTTTAACATCGGTTCGTATTCATTTACTTTATAAGCTTTATTTAGCTCATCCAATGCCTGAATACCTGTTTTTACGTGACCATTGTCGATCAGATCAAAATCAATATCTTCAAGGGTTTCCTCAAAGCCACGTTCAAATTGTATCCTTATTATTCCGGGATAATATGAATCTTCCGGGAGGTTTTCTAAATCAAGAGGTGGCCTTTCACCAAATTTTACCCGGTAATCTTCACTATGGTTTAATTCATTGCCTGAAGATTCTTGTTTATCAATATTTTGTGCATTAATGCCGGTGGTTAAACCTAAAAAAATAACACTAATTGCCATTGAAGAAATAAATGATATAAATTGTTTCATAATTAGATTGAATAGTTTAGTTATTAAAAAAATGTTTATAAATTTTAAGCATGATATTAAATTAAATATATTGGATAATGAAATTAATTTAGAATTGCTGGTATAATATTTTTAGGCATAAAAGAACTGACAGTATTTTATATTAAAAGGAGGTTTAATATTAAACATTATAATATTTGTAATGTTTAATTAAAAGTTAATTAATTAAAAAAGGGATTTTTAAAATGATTTAATTTTTATTTATAACAAAAAACAAATCTATATAAAAATGGCATTAAGACAAAAAAAAAGTTTTATGTTTTTTATATAAACGTTTTTATTATTAACTTTTTTGGATAAATGTTTGTTTTTTAGGTACCGGTCAGTAGTAAAAAATATAATTGGTAAAGCAAAAAAAAGAAGCTGTATCAATATTAGTTTTGATACAGCTTCTTTTAAGATATTGATCACTCTATATTGTTATTGATATGCTTCGTTTTGGACCAGGTTTGGATTGACATCCATTTCTCTTTGAGGTATGGGGAGTACTAGTCGTCCGCTGTTCCAGGGCAGTGCGGTTCCAGCTCCGGTTCCTTCCGGGATAATCACTTCTCTTCTGAACCGGCGTATATCATCTAGCAGCCTTCCTTCAAAACATAATTCACGGTATCTTTCTTCCCAAATGAGATCTTCATCAATAGTTTCCCATTCATCCACACCTGCTCTAAGTCTTATTTGATTTATATCATCAATAGGTTCAGCGCCAATTGAACTATTATTTCTAAAGTTTGCTTCTGCACGAGTGAGTATCATTTCGGCCAGGCGTATGACATTAATATTGGCATAATATCTTCCCCATTTACTTGTCATAACATTTCCGGGTCTTCTTCCGACGCCGATATAATTCATATCATCCACATCTGTTATTCTGACAATTTGGTCATCATCAGTTATATGTCCTCTCAGGTCATTTTCTTCAAATTTTTCCAGGTGCATATCTTGTACATGTACATCGCTTCTGCCATATCCTACAAGGCTGGCAAAGAAAGTACCTATGCCGTCGTTGGCCTGTCCTGCATTGCTGGTTTCGCTCTGAATTATCATAAATACGTCTTCGCTGGTATATGCATCATTATTAAAGGCATCTCTTGGGGTATCGTGTAATGCAGCGTATCCTCCAAAGTTATTTATGACAAAGTCGGCTTCATTAGCGGCTTTTTCCCAGTTTCCCATCGACATATGGACTCTTGCGAGGAAAGCGGCAGCTGCGGATGCTGTTGCACGTCCTTCATTGTCACCTGCACCTGTATATTCAGATAAAAGTGTTTTAGCATCTGTCAAGTCATTAATAATTGATTCATATACGTTAGCGACAGTTTCACGCGGAGGATAGTCATCATCGCCAATACCAGCTGTAGGAGTTAAAACCAGTGGTACCCCCGGGTGATCATTAGATTCTCCTTCGACATAAGGAGCTGCGTAAAACCCTACTAATTTCTGGTAAAGTATTCCTCTTATGAATTTTGCTTCACCCTCAACTCTTTCTTTATGATCATCATTGACAACGTCAAGATTATCAAGTACATTGTTTGCCAAATCAATACACTTGTATGCTCTTACCCATTTAGCAGTTAAATAGCCGTCATTAGGGTCGAGGTTTTTAGTATTCATTTGCATGTATTGCACAAATGTTCCTCTCCAACCTACTTCTCCTGAGTTGGCCAGTAAGTCACTGAAAAATATACTTGTTCCTGCAAACAATTGAGGGCCTGCCATTCGGTCGTATGCACCATATAATGCATTAACTACCCCTTCATGATTGTCATAAACGGCATCATCACTTATTGCAGTTTGAGGCTCTATATCAAGAAAATCCTCGCAGGAAGTGATTAATGCTGCCATGATGAAAAGGCTGATAAGTGTTGTTATAATTCTAGTTTTCATATTATTCAAGATTTTAAATTTAAAAAATAAGTGACTTAAACTACAGCGAAACATTCAAACCAAAAGTAATAGTTCTTGGCTGAGGTGCGGTATAAAAATCCCATCCTTGCTGAATATTACTTGTTTGTGTTGTTATATCTGCAGTATTGGGAGAGCTAACTTCAGGGTCCCAGCCTGGATAGTCGGTAAAAGTAAGCAGGTTATATCCCCTGGCAAATATCCTGATATTTTCAATATTAGCTCTTTGGACTAAATCACGTGGCAATGTATATCCAAGTGTAACATCTTTTAGTCTGATATAAGAGCCATCGAAAATTTGGATGCTTGAGGTGCCGTATCCATTTTCTTCGTAAAGTCTTGGCTGGGGATAATAAGTGTCATCGCCTGGTTTTTGCCAGTGGTTTTCGTATAAATAAACTGTTTGGTTATCTTCCCATCTAAATCCTGAGGCTTGCCACTCAAAACCATGGTTATAAATGTCATGTCCATATACAAACTGGAACATGAAGCTAAGGTCAAAATTTCTATAGGAGAAGTTGTTGGTGAAACCACCCCAGAAATCGGGATTTGGGTCTCCTACTATACGATTTGCGGCTTCGGCTAAGTTATTGGTAGTTTCATCGCCTTCTTCATTAAGATAGAATAAAGCATCACCATTATCGGGGTTAACACCTGCATATTCTTTAGTGTAGAATACACCGATTGGTTCTCCTTCCATTACTCGCCATATACCTGCAGAAATTACTTCTCCTTCAAGGTTTGTAACTTCATTTTCGTTAAAGGCAATATTGAAGCTGGTATTCCATTTAAAATCCCTGTCAACATTGACAGTATTAAGCATAAATTCCCAGCCTTTATTTTCCATATTACCAATATTAGTATATACAGAAGTAAAACCGGTACTTGCCGGCACCTGTGTGCTAAGCAACAAATCTTCGGTTTTTTTGACATAGTAATCAATTTCACCTGATATACGATTGTTGATAAAGCCAAAGTCTATACCTATGTTGGTTTGAGTTGTTGTTTCCCATTTAAGGTCAGGACTGGGCAGGGTTGTTGAATATAAGCCTGCTAAGCCGGCATAGTCACTGCTGGCATACAAACCTCTTGGGGCATAATTATAGATTTCGGAATTACCTGTAAGACCCCAGCTAAATCTTGGCTTAAGGAAACTTATTGTTCTGTTATCAATAAGGAAGTCTTCGTTTGTAGCAATCCAGCCGGCAGAAGCAGCAGGGAAGAACCCGTAGCGGTTATCTCTACCGAATCTTGATGAACCATCTGCTCTTCCGCTAATAAGTAGTAAGTAACGATCAAAAAACTTCATGTCTGAGCGTGCAAAGAATGATGTGTATCTATAACCTGTTCCGCTTGAGGAAGCATTAATTGCTTCTGTTGCACTAATTATCCTTTTAAAGTCATCACTTGGGAATCCTCGTCCTGACATTGATGCATATTCATAATCAGCTTGTTGCAAGCTGGATCCTAATACAAAATTCACATCGTAATTATCAGCAAAAATTCTTTCATAAGTAAAGTAATTTTCCAAATTGAATAGTTTAGTGTTTACGTGTCTTTCGAAACCAAACCCGGTATCTCCGCCATCATTTGTAGGTCGTCCGTTAAATTGAACTTCTTGCTGGCTGAGAATATCCACACCACCTTCAGATCTAAAATTTAGGCCGGGCAAGATTTCAATATTTGCGAAAACATTACCGAAATTGCGAAATACTTCGGTATCGAAGTGGCTATGTTTACGAACAATAAGGCCATTTTCGTAAATTGTACGGTCGTTAAGTTCTCCTGTTTCAGGATCGTGGGTTGGGTCGAGGGGTGTAAGAGCGATCATCTGCATTGGGGTTGCAAAAGCCCTGTCGTGTGCTACTCTGAAGTTTCTTGAGCGGTTTAAGTTCATGTTCATACCAAAAGAGACTCTGTCAGAAGCTTGATGGTCAAGATTCAAGCGTCCGCCTACACGGTCAAAAGAGTTACCATTAACAATAGCAACCTGATCAAGGAAAGAAATTGAAGCATAGTATTGTGTGCTTTCATCACCTCCTCTTGCAGAAATATCATATTGCTGGGTTTCGCCTCTTCTCAGTGCTTCGTCTTCCCAGTTGGTATCCGGGCCTTTTGTGATATCATCAGGGTTATCGGGGTCGCGCCAGAATGGGAATGGCCCGTCTAACATAGATTTCCAGTCAACATCTTCTCCAAAAGATGCAATGGCTGCCTGTTCCCAAAGATCGAGGTATTGTTCACGATTGAGGAAGCCTACTTTGTTGGTTGGATCGCTAAACCCAACCTGGCTGGAAACATCTATTCGTGTACGACCTTCTTCACCACGCTTAGTGGTAATAAGAATTACTCCGTTAGATGCCCTAGATCCATAAATTGCAGCAGCTGATGCGTCTTTTAATATTTCAATAGACTCAATATCTGCTGTATTTAAGTCAGCCATAGGGTTGGTAGGCTCGTTTCCCGGCGAACCTAGGTTTTCACTGACAACGGGCACACCGTCAATAACGTATAGGGGCTGATTACTAGCTGAAATGGAAGAAGACCCTCGTATACGCGTCCGGATCTGTTGCCCAAGCTTTCCACTGCCAGCCGACATATGAACACCTGCTGTTCTACCATGTAATGCTGTTTCAAAACTGGGTGCTATGTGGCCCGCAATATCTTCGGCACTTACTGAGCTTATTGATCCTGACAGCTCGTATTTAAGCCTTGTGCCATATCCCACTACAACAACTTCATCGAGCTGAGCAATATCGGGAGCCAACTCTACGTCAATAACATTTCTGCCTTCCACATCAATTACTTCCCTGGTCATACCTATGAAAGTAAATTCCAATACTGCATCTTCAGATACAGTTATTTCATATTTACCATCCATATCAGTAGTAGTTCCGATGGTTGTGCCCTGTACAACCACCTGTACACCTGGTAAAGTATGACCATCAGCCTGGTTTGTGACGGTACCCGTTACCACGTGATCCTGCCCATTTAAGCTAAATACCAATATGAGCAGGCATGTTAATAGTCCTAAAATTTTTTTCATTTTTTTTGTTTTGGTTAATGAATACTTTGTGCAACATTTCTTAAAATTATATAACAAAAATAATGGTTTTTTCTTCCAAAAAATATAAAATCTAAAAAAATCAAAAAATTTTATATTTTAAGTTGATGTATATATTTAATTTTTTTATGAATTAGTGGGGATGTATTGCAAAAGAAGAAGTTTGAAAGGCTATAATAGCAAATTTCCAGAAGCATCAGGGATTAAGATTAATCCAAAAAACCATTTCAGGTTTTCAGCCTTTAAATTCAACAGAGATAATCTCGTGTAGCAAGATAACAGGTTGTAATAATTTAAAACCTATTCTTTTTCCTGTTTTCCTCATTGGGACACCAAAAACTTTTTTAGCACCATTTCATATAGCTCTTTCTGGTGTTCATCCATGTTTAATAGTTATGTTTTTTAAAAAACCTTTTAAACTTTTTTTTTGATAAAAAAGTTTGAAAATCCCGAATGGACGGGACAAGCATCAAGGCTGTGGTTCCGCCACAAACCTGGAGGTTTCCATCTCCTGCGGAGGATGGAAACTCCTTGTCCCCCGGAGATGGAAGCCTCCGAAGAATGAGCTTCCATCCTCCTGTTACTTATGCAAAAACCCTCGCCATAACGTTATTATATTATTAAAGTCTTTTAGTGGTGAGGGTTTCATAAATTTAATCATTAGATTTATCAATTTGCTTGATTATTTTTTTACTCTTTGTTATTCAGGTATTTTTTCAGCCATTTGATTTGTCTTTCTGCTGCATCTATTATTAATTTAGGTTCCCGTATACCGTGAGGTTGCCTGGGATAGGTAACCATTTTGGTTTCCACTCCCAGTCGTTTTAATGCCACATATAGTTCATATCCCTGGCTGGGGGGTACTCTGATATCTTCTTCAGGGTGAAGTATCAGTGTGGGTGTGTTAATATTTTCCACGTTAAAAATAGCGGAGTGTTTCTGATAGAGTTCATAGTTATCCCAATATTCACTTTCGAAGTAATCGGGCAGGAAGCTTGGTATATCTGAGGTTCCTGTCATACTTATCAGGTTTGTCACACCTGCGCCGACCATAGAAGTTTGAAAACGATGAGTTTGTGTAATGGCGAAAGATGACATATAACCACCGTATGACCATCCCATAATAGCTTGTTGGTCGGGGTCGACTTTGCCTTGCTCAATAAGTTTGTCGAGCCCGGCTTTCATATCTTCCAGGTCACCGAAGCCCCAATCTGAAATATTTGCAAATCTGAAATCTTTGCCGTATCCTCCAGAGCCTCTGAAATTGGGTCTTAGGACAAAATATCCTTCGGCGGCAAATTTTTGGAGCGGATATATACCCGGTGAAGCTACATAAGTTTCTCTGAAGACTCCGGTAGGGCCGCCATGTACATGTAGCAAAACAGGGTATTTTTCTCCCTTCTCATAATCCAGGGGGTATATCAGTGTTGCTTCAATTAATTTACCATCTGTAGATTCATATTTTATGACTTTTGCTTCTGCAATTTCTGTCTGTTCATATCCTTCATTTATGTTGGTTAATCTGACAGGATTAAAACTTTTTAAGTCCGAGACAATAATATCGGGAGCCTGATCAAAATTTTGATGGATAGCAGCCAGTTTTGATGCATCAGCTGATAAGGAAAATCCTGTAAATTGTCCAGGACCTTTGGTAATTTGGCGATATTGGGCATCTTTGCCTTCAACAGGCATAGCAAACAGATCTATAGATGTTTTATTCAGTTCCATGTAGAAGATTTTATCCCCATCCGGAGACCATTTTATATTTCTTGGTTCGTCATCATGGGTTTTACCTAGTCGGGTAAGTGAACCGTTTTCGAGATTTTTAATCTTAAGAAATTCATAAACTGGCCATCTTGGGTTACCATTGTCGGTTGTAAAGGCAAGATATTTGCCACATGGGGAATAAACCGGACTGGAGTCACTTCCTCCCAAATCGATAAGTTTTTCAACTTTACCGCTATCGGCCGGAACTTTTGAAATGCTTGTTTCAGGCCAGTATTCATGTTCAGGTCTTGGCTGGTGGTCAAATACGATGGTTTTGTCGTCTGGAGACCAATCAAAGCTTCCTACATGAAAATCACCTTTTGTGAGGCGTTGAATATTGGCAGGTTCATGATTTTGAGGATCTGCTTTAAATACATAAACATGAGAATAATTCAAATCTTTGCCTTCAACATTCGCATCTTTTCGATTCTTTAAACGATACTGCTGCTCTTCAGAAGGCGGGTCAATCATAGTAAAAGCAATATGACCCCCGTTATTTGACCATTTATAATTTCTTATACTTCCTTCGGCTTGTGTGACCTGCCATGATTCTCCTGCTTCAGGATTAATCATCCATATCTGATTACCATCGTTGCCCCGTGCAGAGATAAAACTCAGGTATTTACCATCAGGAGACCACTGAGGATTTGATGCAGATTCGTTACCTCGGGTCAGCTGTAATTTACGTGAACCATCAGACTTGACCAAATAAATGTGTGTTAGATATCTGCTTTCTTCACCTTTAATCATGGCTTCAGAAACAGTGAAAGCAATCCATTTACCATCAGGCGATATTTCGGTGCCCCCAACCCTTTTGAAGTTCTCCACCATATACCCGGGTGTCCAAATTTCGTCATTGTTATGGTTTGTCTTATCATAGCGTTGATCTGTGGCAGTTAAATTCTGCCCCTGTATTAATATGAAACTTAGCATGATTATAAAAGAAAACATTGATTTTTTCATAATTATATTTTTTTACTTTTGATAAATAGTGTTATGTGTGATATATGAGGAGTTGTTATGATGTTTCGGAAATCTGAATGTTACAAAAAATTTATAGTGCTGATAATAATTTTAAGGTTGATTATTAAAAAAAAAGAGGCTGCCTTTTTTGTCAGCCTCTTTTTTAAAATTATAAATACTTTTAAATGAATTATTCCATTTTAAAATCATCTTCTGTAAGGCCACTGTTGATTTTTATCTCCACAGTTTCCATTTCCAATATCTGTTGTTGAACTTGTTGTTCTATTTTATGTGGAAATTTTAGTTCTGCCTTTTTTTCGGTTGTTCTTCCAAAAAGTCTTCCAAAGAATGACTCATCTTCTTTTTCGAACTTTATTGTTGTGGTGCTATAGTTACTATACTTAGCAGTACTTTCCGGGGCTTTTACTTTTATTTTATAACCACTTTCCACATCATAATATTCAATGCTTTTTTCATCTTGTGGTGATATTACTTCAACTTTGTATGCTTCTTTACCGTCAATTTGTTCAATGCCTTTCAGGTTTTTTTTGAATCCATAATCTTTATAGTTCAATTCTCTGTTCATGATTGCCTGAAGCTTTATTTGTTCAAATTGTTCACCTTCAGTAAACTCTTCTTTTCCCATCATAGATTTCACTACGGCTTTATTACCGTCAAATAATTGAGTTGATACGACATTATTGCCCATCGCAGTTTCAACTTTAAGCAGGTTAGGAGCCTTTTGGTATTGAGTGATGGTAATTTCCTGCCCCTGCATATATGTTTTCATGACTTGAGTCATATCTTCTATTCTTTCGAAATTTTCTTTACCGCCGATTGCTTCGTAATAATCATCAAGCACGGTTTCTATAGTAACGCCATCCGGTACTTCAGTTATTTCTGCCGGAACATCTGGTCGACCGAATGCATCATAGAATTTTACTTCCCCTGTATGGCTGAATTTTTCGAGTGTTTTTGGCACTTCATCTTTGTTACCTGCAACTACAATGTATGAGTTTTCGGGTTTAAGATATTTTTGTGCCATTTGATGTACTTCTTCAGAAGTGACTGCATTGAGCCTTTCCAGGTATGTAGCATAGTAATCTTCGGGCAGGTTGTAGCGTTTTATATTCATGGCATAGTTTGCTATTGTTCTTGGTCTTTCCAAAGAGCGGGCAAATTGTCCTGTCATAAAATTTTGAATTAATTCCAGTTCATTTTCTTTCACAGGTTCGTTGATAAGACGCTCCATTTCATATAAAATTTCAGTAACTGTGCTGTCAGTAACCTCGTTACGAACTTCTGCACCTGCATGGAATCGGCTAACTATGGGGTCGGTGCTTAAACTTGAGCGTGCACCATATGTGTAGCCTTTGTCTTCACGAAGATTTTGCATCAGGCGGCCTGAGAATACCCCACCGCCCAGTATACTGTTCATAACACTTGCTTTGATTGCATCTTCATGTCCTGGTGTTAATACTACAGGGTATGTTACATGTACTGATGACTGTGATGCTCCACTTCTTTCTCCAAAAGCGACTTTGTTATTTTCCGGAGGCTGAGGGGTTGGATATTCATGACTTGGCACCTCGCCTTCTTCCCACTGGGCAAAATACTCTTCCATTACATCTTTTGCGCCTTCCTTATCAATATCGCCTACAATTACCATATAAGAAATATTAGGTTTAAAATAAGTTTGATAATATTCTTTTAAATGGTCAACTGTGATATTATCAAGAGTTTCTTGTGTTGTTATTTCACCATAGGGGTGTTGATCACCATAAACTACAGCCCTTGAAATGTTATTTCTTATAGATCTTCCACTTGTTTCGGTTTGTCTTAATTCTGTTCGCTTTTGGTTTAAGCGTCTTTCAAGTTCTTCTTCAGGGAAAGTAGGGTTCATTAATATATCGGCCATTAGTTCTACCAGTTTGTCTTTATGGCGTTTAAGCGAAGATGCAAACATTCCGGTTGAATGTGTTGACAAATTTGCACCTATAAAATCAATGGCTTCATCTATTTCTTGTTTGCTGCGGCTTTCTGTTCCTTCACGCATAAGCCTGCCTGCGAATTCGGTATATCCTTTTGCATCTCCTTCTAAAACCGGATCTCTGTCAACAGTTAATTGAAAAGAAATTACCGGTACCTGGCGGTCTTCAACAACAATTACTGTCATACCATTATCCATAGTAAATGTTTCAAATTCGCCCAACTCAATAGCGGGTGCAGGCCCGGGCTTGGGGCGCTGGCTTCTGTCTAACTGCGCAGTTAAGGCAGTTGCAAAGAAAATACTTAATATTAAGAATGAGATTATTTTTTTCATTGTTATATTTTTTTATGTTTTTGGTTGCCTTTAATTTAAATTAAAATGTTTTTTTGTGTGCTTGAGAGTCTTTGTATATCAGCTTTCTTGTTTTGGTAACCAATAAATAACTACCCTGTTATCTTCATTAAAATACTCCCGGGCAACTCTTAATATATCTTCACGGGTAACCTCCATGTACCTATCCAGTTCTGTGTTAATGAGATTGGCATCCCTAAAAAGAGTATGGTAATTTGCCAGGTTTATAGCTCTTTGTGCAATTGTAGTATTACTGTTAATTTTTTGGCTTTCCACCTGGTTTTTGAGTTTTTGAAGTTCTTTTTCGCTAATTAGTTCATTACGTACTTTTTCAATTTCTTCATTGATAATTTCTTCCACTTCTTCAGGGGCGGCATTCATGTTTGCTATAGCCAATACTATGTTAATTCCCGGATCTTCCATATTAAGAGGCATGGATTGTACCTGTAAAGCTTTTTCTTCTTCATCTACAAGTCGGCGGTAGAGCCTACTGCTTTGTCCACGGGTTAACAAGTTGCCTAGCATTTCCAGGGCATAATAGTCGGGTTCTCCCACTGCCGGGATCATATATGCTTGTACGACAGCCGGAACCTGAACATTATCATATACCGTGTCACGTAGCTCTTCTGTACGTTCAGGTTCATTTTGAGGAGGCCTGTGAATCTCTTTGTCTCCTTTTGGAATATCAGCAAAATATTTTTCGACCAGTTGCTTGGTATCATCTATTTCAATATCACCGGCTATAACTAATGTTGCATTGTTTGGTACATAAAACATTTCATGGAAAGCGGTAATTTCTTCATAAGTGGCATTACGAATATGTTCTTCCTTACCTAGCACATCGTTTTGGTAAGGATGTTTTGTAAAAGCCCTGTCGATAGTTTCTGTAAGGAGCCTCCCATAGGGCGGTTCATCGCGAACTTCTCCCATCTCTTCCGTTACAACATCTTTTTGTGTGGCAATACCAATTGAGTCAATTACTGGGTGCAACATGCGCTCGGATTCCATCCATAATCCCAACTCAAGTTGGTTTGAAGGCAGCATAATGAAATAATTTGTTACATCAAAGCTGGTGAAGGCATTTAACGACCCCCCAGCTTGCTCAACAATCTCAGTAAACTCGCCTCGTTCGATATGCTTAGTACCCTCAAACATCAGGTGTTCAAAAAAATGAGCAAAACCAGTACGGTCTTCGAACTCATTCTTTGCTCCAACATGATACATGATATTAACCACTATGTTGGGTGTGGCGTTGTCAGGCTGCAATATTACATGCAAACCATTGTCAAGTGTAAATTCGGTAAACTCAATTTCCCTGCTGTCAGCATTAGTAATATTGGGTGCCGCAATCAGCAAAATGAGTATTGTTAATAATTTGCTCTTCATAAGTTTTATTATTGATATTTATTAAATATATTAATTAAAAAATAAGACAAATATATTTAAATTTTAGTTTGTTTGTTATGTGTTGAGTTGAAAAAATGTTAAAGCTTGCATAATTGGAATGAATTATAAAAAAATCGCCCGGCTCTCTAATAATTTATGTTTAGGTGAAACATTTTTGTTAAAAATAAATGTTTATAATGACCTTAAAGCAAAAAAAGCACTAAATTTGTATGTATATTATTAAAATCTGTCAAAATATTATTTTTTTATTCTGCTAAAATGGGTAGATAGGTGATATTTTGATTAATTAACTTTATTATTACCCGCAAATAATATTTAGAATTATTTCTTATAACCTATAAATAAAATTGTTTTGGGGATATTGCCATGTTTTTTTATACTTCTTTAAGTAGTTAAATTTTAGTTTTATTATCAATTAAAAAATATGAGTTTATGAGAAAATTTGCGATTTTTTTGATTTCTTTATGTCTGTTTTTCAGTTATTCGTTATATGGGAATTTACAAAATGCAATTCCTGAAATTGATAACAATGGTTGGACAATAGTTAATATTTATGAGGTTAATAGTCATGCCAGCGGTTTGGCTTATGATGGCGAAATTTTTTATATTGGTTCTTATGGAGGGGGTCATGGTGACAAAATGTATACTTTTGATCCCGAGACTGAAGAGCTTGAGCTTTTGTTTGAGGGTGATCAGGAGGAAGCTCTTGGTTTAACTTACGATGGTGAATATTTATGGACTATTAATCAGACCGGCGCTACTACTCCGGCTATTGCTTTGCAGCTTGATATGGAGGGTAATGAGGTTTCACAATTTGATTTGCCGGGGTCATACATGTCGGGTATAGCCTGGGATGACGGTAATTTCTGGGTAGCTACTTACTTTCCCAATCCCGGTACGATTCATCACGTTGATGATGAGGGCAACGAGATATCCAGTTTTACTCCTCCAACCGATCAGCCATGGGATTTGGCATTGCAGGGAGATTCAATCTGGATTATCGATTACTGGAGTGAATTAATACATTTTGTAGAAAGTGATGGTACGCTAATTGAATCTTTTCCTTATGATGACCACAGAGCAAGCGGCATATACTATGATGATGTTTTTCTGTGGTATTTGGGCAGGGATTCGTCTGGTAACAGTACTCTTTATAAAGTTGATCCCTGGGGTACCGGTACTCCCGTGATTCAGGTTCCCCCTTCATACAGTTTTGGTAATGTAACGATTGAAGAATCAGCTGACTGGGATATGAATATTATAAATGACGGAAGCGGAGATCTAATTGTTGATAGCATTATATTCCCTGAAGAGAATGAGGCTTTTTCAATTGATGCTGATTTTCCTGTTACTGTTGAGCCTGGTGATTATGAGGAGGTTACTGTTACTTTTGCTCCGGAAGAAATTGCTATTTATGAAAAGGAAATGGTTATCTATTCCAATGATCCTGCCAACCCTGAAGTTGAAGTATTGTTAAGTGGTAATGGTTTGGCATCAGGCCCATACCTGGTAACTGAGCAGGAGGTTATTGATTTTGGCACGGTCAGAATAAATTCAACAAACAGAGAATTTATGGAATTAAAAAACATGGGTGATGAACCTTTGGTTTTTGAGAGCATTGAATTTTATCCTGATGACTTTTATTGGGACTGGACTGTTGAATTTCCTCTTACACTTAGCCCGGTGCAGAAAAAAGATCTTCCTTTTTGGTTTCAGCCTTCTATTGAAGGTGATATTGAAGGAGAAGCTACATTGACTTTTAATAATGAAAACCAATCACCTTATACCATTTATTTGGAAGGTGTATCTGAGGATATTGAATATCCCCTGGGTTCAGTTATCTGGGATTTGACATTGGCCGGTGGTAGTTTTGATAATCCACGAGCTATAATGAATATTCCCGATGTAACAGGTGATAATATTGATGATGTTATAGTTTGCACGCGGGGACTTGAAATAAAGCTTTTTAATGGTAATGCGTGTAGCACCTCTGAATTAATTTGGAAAACAGAGATAGGAACAGTAGAATATCCAAAAGCAATTGATTTAATGGATGATATAAATGAAGACGGTTATCATGATTTTGTTATAGGAACGGCTTATGGTGATCGGGCTGTAACTGCTGTTTCATCCAGGACGGGTGATATAATTTGGAGGTTTGAAACCAATATTTTTGGTGATGGAGGATGGGTTTATATGGTAGATGTAAAATATGACTACAATGGAAATGGATATAAGGATGTGCTTGCAGCTACGGGTGATGATGGAACTGGTACAGGTCCCAAACGTATCTTTTTGCTCGATGGTAAAACCGGAGATATGATATGGGAAACCAGTATGGGAGGTGCTGCATTCTCGGTATTGGCTGTAGAAGATTTTACCGGCGATGGGTTACCTGATGTTATTGGCGGGGGGCAAACTCCTACAGATCAGGGGCGTGTTATCGGTATAAATGGTTCAAACGGTAGTATCGAGTGGGAATTTATTACTGATGGTACATCTGTGTGGGCACTTGAACAAATTGACGATATTACCGACAATGGAATAAAAGACATAATTGTTGGAAGTTTTAACGGCTTTTATTATCTTCTTGATGTTACTAATGGAGATGTTCTTTATACAGGGGGGCTTGGCAATGCTATTATTTTGGATTTTTGGATAGCCGGTGATCTGAATGAAGATGGTTACACTGATATATTACCTGCTTATTCTACTGTTTCTAATGCTGTGGCAATAAGCGGGAAAAATGGCCAGCTACTTTGGTCAACCCCCATTTCGGATCAATCATGGAGTGTTACACCTTTAAATGATATTACCGGTAACGGTATAAATGATGTGGCTGTTGGAACTCTTTTTAACAATAATAATGTGTATTTTATCAGTGGATCTGACGGGGAAATATTGGAAACTCATCCTATGCCTGATGCTGTTGATGCTATTAGGGCTATACCCGATATTACAGGCGATTATTCAATGGAGGTGGTTGCCGCTTCACGCAATAATTATCTGGTTGCCTTGTCAGGAGGAACAGACGCTGTTCCACAGTATTATGAAGTTACTTTTGTGGTTACAGATGATGAAGACCCCGCTAATCCAATTGAAGGTGCAAAAATAGTTATCGAAGAAACCTCAGACACCATCATTACTAATGAAGAAGGTATTGCCATAATTGAAGAACTTAAGGAAGGTTTTTATAACTATAAAGTTACCAAAGAGAATTATCATAAAGTTGAAGAATCCTTCCAGCTAGATCAGGATAAAACCATCGAGGTGATTTTATCAGGTGTTGAAGATCCATTATTTATTGCCACTTTCGTCGTTACTGATGATCAGGATCCTGCAAATCCTGTTGAAGGAGCTACAATAGATATTGTTGGAACAGGGTATTCGATTATTACAGATGAACAGGGCATAGCCGAACTGGAGCTTGAAGAAGGAGATTATGACTTTATTGTAAATAAAGAAGGATATTATGAAGTTGAGGGCTCGTTTACAATCGAGGATGAAGATAAAACAATAGAGATCGTAATGGAAGCCGATGGAACTCATATATCTGAAATTGGAGGGCCAATAGTTTCTAAAGCATACAACTATCCTAATCCTTTTTCAGAATTTACAAATATTTACTTCACCCTTAACCGTGAAACCACTGTTTCGGTTTATGTTTATGATATGAGGGGAAACAAGTTTAATATTTTTGAACCCCAAATATTTTCAGCTGGTACGAATAAAATACAATGGAACGGAACCGGCCCCGACGGTTCACCTTTAATTGACGGAATGTATTTCTTTGAAGTTCAAACCGAAAATAATATTTATCGTAATAAAATGCTGATATTAAGAAATTAATCTTTATAAAATTGCAGTTTGAAAACGGGAGGGTTACAAGATTCTCCCGTTTTTGTTTTACTTCGTTGTGAAAATGGTTTTTTTAAATACCTGCTGCAACTTTTGCTTTTTTAATGATTTCTTCATGATCAAAAGCCATATTTGGCAATTTATCTGGATTAAACCATTTATATGATTTTGCATCAGAACCGGCTTTTGGATTAAGCCGGTATTTTTTCCCCAAACCCCAATATGCTATTGTAATATTGCGGCCTCTTGGGTCGCGGCCGGGTTTGCCAAAAGTGTGAAACTGTTTAAGAATTATTGAGTTTATACCTGTTTCTTCTTCTAATTCACGGGCAACACTTTCCTCCAGGCTTTCATCTATCCCGATAAAACCGCCCGGCAAAGCCCAGCAATCTTTATAAGGATGCCGGCCTCGTTTTATCAATAAAACCTCTATATTGTCATTGTCGTCTTTGCCAAAGATTACTGCATCTACTGTTACCATTGGCCTGGGGTATTTATAAGTATATGCCATATCTCGTTTTGATTAAAATATCCTAATTATTAAAAAAAAAGCCAAAGAAATTATGAATGAATTCATATCACAATTTCTTTGGCTTATTGCTGATAACAGAAAAGGTTTTTGGGTTTTCAGTCTTGTATTAATTAGCTCTAGCTGAACTTCCTGATATAATATCTTGTCAGGAGCAATAATTAAGTTAACAAATAAATACAATTTTTATATTATCAACTTATTTTGATTGCAATAAACAAAGATCAATGAATAACTACAAAAACAAACCAATAGCTATGATCTAATTTCTATTTTGGTTTGCAAAACTTTCTTTTCTTGGGCGTGCTTGTGAAACGTTGATGCTTCTTCCTTGTACCTCTTTGCCATTAAGGTTTTCAATGGCTGAGTTTGCCTCATCATCATTTTCCATTTCAACAAAACCAAAACCTTTACTTCTGCCGGATTCCCGGTCTGAGATAATCTTAGCCGAAGATACTACGCCATATTCCTCAAATAATTTACGAAGTTCATCTTCTTTAATACTGTAGCTAAGGTTTCCAACATAAATGTTCATTGTAAAAAAAAATTTAGTAACACAAAGAAATTGAATTTAAACAACACAAATATAAATAAAAAAATAGTTTTGAAATTATTTTTTATGAAAATGTCAAAAATTTTGGTTAATTGGGCAAAAAAAATGGTAATTAAAAGTTGAATTTGTGGTAATCATCCAAATCAGCTTTCTTTTCTTTTATTATTCTTTCAATTTTTATTGATAATAAAAGGAATATTTCCAAATTTTGTTTTTTTAACCATTTTTTTGCTTTTTCATTTCCCATTATTGCATCTGTCATAGTTGCAAGTATATCATGGTTATGCTTTTTAAGCCAGTAGTAGGCGTTATCATTATCATACAAAGCGCTGCAAAAAGCTGCAAAATGGTAGTATTTATGTTTCATTAGCCAGTTGAAGGCATTTTTGCTTGATTGAATGGCTGCGGCCAGTGCTGCCAGCTCGGGGAAGCCGTTGCTTAGCAACCAATCGGATAATTTTTTGTTGTTTTCAACTGCTTCTCCGAATGCAAGTAAAACTTTTACCGGATAATTTTGCATAATAAATTATTAATTAACGAATCAGGTACATTTTTCCTAAGCCTTTATGAAAGTATTTGTCGGCTGATGTTTGCCGGTGCTTAATTTGTTCATCATCGATTTTGGCAATAACCCTGTACAAATAAACTCCGTTTGCCAGTCTTTGGCCGTATTGATCAGTGCCATCCCAGGCATAATCGGTAATGTTGTGCCCCGGCATAACAGAACTTACTTCTAACAGATCAATTTCTTCAACAACTTTTCCTGTTATTGTCATTATTTGTATCATAAAGTAAGTCGGTATTTCAGAACCGGTTAGGGTAAAAACAAACCGGGTTGATGTTGAAAAAGGATTCGGATAGTTAAAAACTTTTGTTATTGTTGACTCGTTTATTACTTCAAATTTTATAGAATAGTCTTCTTTTCCTGATATATTTTTAGAAGCATCCATTGCCTGTACTTTTAATCTGTAATCCCCATCTTCTGTAAGTTCAGGGTTATATTTTACCTTTAGCTTGTTTTTTGAATCTGTAGCAGGAATAAATTCCATGTTTTCCTTTCCGTTTTCGATAAAATAGACTCTTTCGGGTTTATTTTGCAGTGGTGTTTGCAGAAAAACTTTAACATATGAGGTGTCGTCGAGCAGCAGGAAAGGGTTTTCATCGCGTAGTGATATTTGTATTTCAGGGTTGGGAGATACTATATCTCCGTCGAGTATATGTTTGCCGTCAAAAGTTACATCCAGCAAAGGGTTTGTTTTATCTGCTTTAACATAAAAGCTGCGTTGCCCTATATTATTGAAATGGTATTGTTCGGGCTGGTCATCATTAGGGTTGACCTCCATCCAAAAGGTATTGTTGCCTGCAAAGTTACGGGTTTCTACTTCTACTGTGTCTATAAAAACATCACCTGCCGGGTGTGGATTTTGCCGTGGATAATCAATAGGATGTTTATTTCGGTCGTTATCAATAATCCAGTAATCAACCAACAGACTATCCATATCATGATGGCCAATGTTGTGTATAGCTGTTGAAAAAATAAATTTACCTCCTTCCATCAAGGTGTCGGATTCAAACACTAAATGTTTTGACGGGTTTATTGCTGTTTCGGGTGCTCCTTCATATAAAACTTGCCAATGTTGTATTTGTGCCGGTGTATGAAGCGAATCGTCACGCATGTATACGATAAGGTGCATATAAGGGTAATTTTCAGCATCAATATGTTCATTAAGGTTATAAACCGATGTTGAGTCAGGAGGAATGTTATTTAACAAAGTGTCGGTTTGGCCTTGATGATCAACACCAACAACGTTTAGCCACACTGAATCAGTGTCAAAATTATTTAAGCTTTCCTGATGCCAGTGCAGAGAGTTCCATTGTTTTGCCGGCCCGATACGTTCTGATTTAATAAAACCCTCGTTCCAGTCGGTTTGAATACTGTCGTTAAGTTGAATTATTGATGTAATGTCTATTCCTATTTCCTCCCTGGCACTTCCGGGTGCTGCACCTTTTTTTCCGAAGATAATATATGGCGTATTGTTTTCCAGGTTCCGTATATTTCCACTACCTATAGATTCAAATGCCTCGTATAGCTCTTCAGGATAATTTTCGGCATGATGGTTTCTGTGGCTAAAAGCCAACACATAATAATCTTTGGGTACTGTATCGAGTAAATTAATCATTCTGTTTCTCCATTGGTCGTTGTGCGTAAAATAATCCAGGCCATTCATAGGTCTGTCGTGGCAATGAACATTTCCAAACTGACCTATACCTTCACCTTGATCATAACTTACCCAGTTTTCAGCGGAAACAGGATTAAAAACGGCGAATTTCATGCCATGGCCGATGTCATGGGTACATGACCATTGACATTTTATAACACCATCAACCTTATACCATTCTTCGGTCCATGGGATGTAGGGGTATATTCCGGTTTGAGCCTGTATGGAGTTGATAATATTAATAAAATCCCATTGTTGTTTTTCCTTGTTGTAATTGATATATTGATATTTGTTGTTTTCAAACTGGTCAAAATGAGCCTGGCTCCACCCATGCTCGCCACTTATATATTGAAAGCTGCTGATTCGCCATGAATATGAGTCATTGTATTTAAATGCCGGGCTTACCCTCCAAAAATATACAGTGCTGTCTTCCAGCATGGTATTAGGTTCCCATTTAACTACACCTCCCTTATGATACAAACTGTCGCTTTCTATTGGGTTTTCAAAAGCAGCTGAGGTATCAAGTTCGAAAATGTATAACATTTCATCTGAGAAGGGGTCACCGGTGGATGCTTTTAGAGTTGGTTGCGATCCGGGTATTATGGCATAACGATGAGGATAAACAGGGAGGATATCGGTTGAACGGATCAAAAGACTTGTTGAAGCGGAATTGTTAAGTGTAGAAAGCTCATCAATTTCATTGTAGGCATCTAAAACCGCTTTGAATTGATTTAATCCTACATCTCTCTCCCTGTCTATTTCAAAATCAAACACTAAAGTATCCTTGTAAAGCGGTGCTTTGATACGTTTCATTTGAATATCGGTACTGCCATCAGGTAAAGTTCTTGTGAGCTCAACAAATATTGAATCATTAATAGCTTTGCCAATATTTGTAGCGATCACATTTACCTTGAAGTTCTTCATTTCTGTTGAGACATCTTTTGGGGTAAAGTAAATGTTTTCCGGGGTTATTTTGTAATCAGGCTTCGGATGGGAGTTAATTTTCAATGCCGGATCGCCATGTAAAGTCATGAGTAAACATACATTTTTTATATAAATGTTGCTTGACTGGATTTCCCGGATAGCTTCTTTTATACTTACACCCACGGGTTTTTTATAATATTTTGAAGCAATATTTCTAAAAAATTCACTGGAATAAAGATCCTGTTCAAAAGCACCGGCAGCTGATGTTGAAGCCAGATAACCTATTGTGCCTTTATTTTCAATTAAAACAAATTCTTCTGATGATGATGTTCCGTCTTTATCAAACAGGTCACCCGCGAAACATGAGTTAGCCAAAAGGAAGGGGTATTTGCCGTAATTGTTGTATGCGGCGGGATTATCTATACTCATATCAAATCCTACACCTGCAGCATGCCCAAAAAAAGTCATGATACTGACTCCGTTGTTTATTAATTCTTTCAGTGAGTCAGACTGGTTTATTTCTATTGGATCTGTAGAGCTTTTAAAAAATGTGCGTACGTATGCACCCATTAGAGTATCTTCGACGATTTGCCGGTATTTGTTAAGATATCCTGCCAGTTTTGATTGTTCACTCTCGCTGCTTCCCCCGCCAAAATGCAGGATGTTTTTCATCCACTTTTCTGCCGTTTGTTGTGCAGTTTCGTATTGAATGATCTTATCAAGATAAAGTTCAACATGCGACCGGTTTTTGGCACTTAAACGGCCGGTAGGTATAGCCGGGATAAACATTTCATCAGTGATTCCGGCGGTTATTAATATGTCGGAGGGCGGATCTCCAAATGAGGGAACTTTTGTATTGTTAAAAAGGTCAGGATCAGTCCGGTAATCACGAGCTTTATAGGCTTTGCCAATCAGAAACATTTTTCGTGGAGATTCATCATAATTGTTGATAAGATGCCTGGCAAAATTCCTTAAAGCCAGGGGATGTTTTCTGATGCCAAAAGAAAATTGGTCGTATAATTCTTCTTCATCAACCAATAAAACATTATAGCCAGTTGTGTTGCGGTATTGTTTGTAGTTTTGGGCTTCTTCCATTAAAGAGCTGTGTGTTATCAAAATATAATCGGAATTTGTATTTGCCCCGGAGGTAAATTTGTTGAATTTACCGGGTGTTGCCGAATTTTGGTTAACTGGCTTAACAGATGTTAGGTTTATTATATTGTTTTCTGAAGTGATGTAACATTTTCTGTTTTGCTGCGGGTTTGGCAGCAATGCTTTAAAATTTTGGTTTTCTTTTTTTACTTTTACCTTGTTATGTGAAGTCATATCCCAGATCCATATATCATCCTGCTGAGTTGCTTCAAAGTCGGTTATGCTGAGCAAAGTTTTATTTTCATCAGACGGGGGTATTCTCATAAGTTTACTATCATTACCACCTAAGTCGTATTGATGCGGGTATTTTACCGATATATAAGCTATGGTATTCCGGCTTCTGGCTCCAAGATCATCAACAGATGTGAAAAAAAATTGAGTGGAAGGTGAATTTAAAGATGTAACAGGAACATCATGATCAAATTGTAATAACTTATAACCTTTATACAATGTATCAATTTGTATGTTGGCAAATTCTATTTGTAAATGATGGTTAGGATTATGTTGTCTGTCATCTGAGGCTCCAATAACAACCAGCTCAATTTCAGCGTCGGGGCCGTTCATATATATATTTGAAGTAGGTATGTTTTTTGTTCTTGTGTCGCCTTCATTGAAAGCATTGTCAAACCAACCTTGGGTATTTGTATATTCAGGGTCTGTAACTCCATAATTATTGGTTTGCCCTGCAAAATAATGACTTGTGTAGTTTTCTCTTGAATAATGCCAAAAAAAGGGATGAGGAGTATATCCCGAAAAATTGGTATCGGTTTCAATATTAAATCGTTTATTATCAAGCAAATTGTTCCATGTAAGGTAATATGTTGCAGTATCGGTAAAGAGGCTGTAATCAGGATTTGGGTGGTCTTCATGGTTTTCGTAAAGATATTTGTCGAACCATCCGTTGTTGCCTTTGGCATAGAATTCAATATAGTCGCCGGGTTGAAATGTCCCTGTATCTTTGTTTTTCACGTATATAGGCTGCTCTTCTCCCCTGGCAAAAATCTGAAAACTTCTGGGGTCAAATGTTCCCAGGGGTACTCCTGCATTTAGCAAAGTATTGTAGTTAATTCGGTAAATACCCTGCTCATATACCTGAATCTTGTAATATTTCTGATCATAATATATCCATTCATTGCCTGTTGGTTTGGAATATGATTTGGCTGACAGTATTAATAATACCAACAAAATTGATATTGGCACCAAAGAAGAAGTGGTTATATATTTTTTTGAATATATCATCTGTTTTAATTATCTCTATCTTTTTGATCAATGTTAAGTCGTAAAGAAAAGACATTGGAATATGGTGCTATTGAACTTTCTCCAACATTTGTCAATGCGTAATCAATTGTCAGGTTATCGCGTATTATAACACCTACGCCCATATTTGGCTGGAAGCTACGTATTTTCTCACCTTTTGAGTTATGATATTGCTGGATATTTCCTGCCCCACATCTGAAAAAGACAAAATCGCGATAATTGAATTCTGTGCCAAAGCTGGGTTCAATGCTAAAAGGGTCGCTTTTAATAAGCACGTTTCTTTTACCATCGGTTGTTATCATCATGTCGAGAGACATTAGTATTGAGAAGTTCTCATGAATGTTTATGTTTCGTGCGCTACCAATAATAAAACGTGGCAAAGTTATCTCGGTTGAGTTGTCGGGAATTTCATTACCTGTAAGCTTGAAAGCTTCCTTCATGCTGTCATCCAGGTCATAACTCCAGGCGTTGAAAGTTGTGGTTATGTCTTTACCCGAAAAACCGAACATCCAATCATTGTAAGAATATTGCGCTCCAATGTCTATGCCAAACCCCCATGCACTTGCGAAACTTCCGGCAGTACGCCTGATGACTTTAGCATTTGCCCCTAATTTCATATTTTCTAATCCGGGCAATATTCTGGCATAGGATAATAAAAAACCGTTATCGGCTGCCGAAAAAGACCTGATACGGTCATAATTTATACTTCCGTCGCTTCCAATTAATTCGGATGTGTTGGGTATATCATCAACGCCAAATCTTAAGTAGGAGATAGCAAAACTGCTGTATTCATCGCTATTGAAAGATACAGCTCCATAATCATAACTGGCTAAACCACTGAAATATTGACTGTGCATCAATGATATCTGTATGTTTGATTCTATATTTGTAAGACCTGCCGGATTCCAATAACCTGAGGTCACATCGTCGGAAATAGCCACAAAAGCATTTGACATACCCAATGCACGGGCACCAACACCAATATACATAAATTCATTGCTGTGAACAGGAGTATTGGAAGATGACTCAATTGCAAAAAACAGAGTTGAAAAAGCAACTATTACTGTTTTAATTTGTTTTTGCATCCGGTAAATATGAAAGTATATATAGAATTATATTAAACCGGTGATAATCCGGCTATGCCTATAACATCGGCATATTATTTTGGAATGTAAAGATAAAAAAATTACCTGACAATCTAAATTAAAGGATGATGTTAAACACTCTCAAAAATTAAATCAGAATTAAAAGCGACATTGCAAATATTTTAGCCCTTGATGCGTAGTTTTGTGGTGGCGGAACCACAGCCTTGAATTTTTCAAACTTTTTTTTCAAGA
>PUKZ01000157.1 GCA_003550725.1 Bacteroidales bacterium
AATAGCCTCTGAATATGAATCTCCATTTACGATTGAAAAGATTGTTCTCGAATGGTCCGGACATGCGCCGGTAATTTTAGACGATATAAAACAAGGCTTTGCCGGTAAAGGAAATCATTCTCTAGAACTTCTTATTAATCAACCGCTTGATGTAGAAAAGACATCATCAGCCGGCAGAAGAGTAGCTATGTTATCCGGTTACATTGAGTATAAATCTGATATTACAGGTGAAAAGAGAACTTACCAGGTTTTTAATCACAGGTATACAACCAACTGGTAAGCAATTCTTGTTGATTAAAATGCAATAAACTGTTTTAATACGCGAGTAAGAAAATCTTAGATTATGTTAACTAATTTTGGAGCTTGTTATTAAATATCTCTACGTGCTAACCTTTGTATTGATTGGTAATCAATAAAATAAAGGACTCTTAGCGACAAACTATTAATCTGAGGTTCGCCAAGAATATGGGTTAAATTATCAACATAATCATTGGTTATATCGCTCCTGGTATGATCAATTATGTTTTTCCACATTAATGTTAGTCGGCTTCCCGGCGCAAAATGCCATGTAAACATCATATCTATATTAAAGGCATTATAATTGATATCAGGGATTTGCAAATCTTTTTCTATTGGGTCAAGTCTTCCATTTTCCTCCAGTTGGTAATAGTTACCGTCATAATCTACCCTTGACCAGTAATGGCGCAAATCAAAACTTAAAGATAAGTCATTGGTGAAAATGTATGTTGAGCGAAAAGTATTTGTAATTGTTGTCGGTTGCCTTTTGCCAAAGTATATTTCCTCATTATCGTGTTTAACATACCCAATATCATTGTTTTGATTATGATAATCAAAACCGTAAGTCATATTGAGCTGGTCAGTTGCCCTGAATGTTGGTCGTATATTAAAACGGTATTCGTCCTGTCCGTAATCAGATAATATTTCACCATATTCTATATGCCCATCCACATATACTCTTCTTCTATAATCACTTGAATACATTAAATAAACATCGTAAGCCTGGTCTGTTTCATAAAAATGTCCCCATACACGTGGTTCAAAATAATCTCTTTTACCCATTGGGTGATAATTACCTCTAAGCAATAAAAAGAATCTGTTATGAAACATGGCTCTCATATTGTATCTTAAATTCAGGTCCGTGAATTCATCAGGTTCATAAAGTCTTGAATAATTAACACTTATTTCATTTGTAAGTGTCCGCAGGTTCCAGAATGGGGCGAAAATGTTGTGGCTTAACGATAAGCCGTCTTCGGTAAGGTTGTTTCTGCGTAAAAACCCCATGTCATCCTGTTCGTAAGTATCGCTGATAACTGATCTGTTATAGTTGTATTGCCATGTTCCGCCAAATTTCCCAAAACTAAGGTCATATTTGAATCCAAAATTATCATCGGCATCGCTAAAGTATTGCTGGCTTAACGCTCCTGAGCCTCTTACGCTGTACATGTTGCTGCTGTCATAAATTCTAAACTCTGAGCCTGTTACATTTGCTGTGTATCCATCGGCAGATCCTGCTACATTAGTGTTAATAAGGCTTACAAATGAATTGTTTCTAAGGCTTTGATCGGCAACGATTAGATTATAATTAGTAAATGGTTGTGTTGTCACTTTTCTTGTTTCATCTGTAATAGTATCCATTAAAATTGCTTCGGCAGCAGATGTCATGGCATTTAAAAACCCTAATCCAAGCCCTGAACTTGTTCTTCCTGATATTTTTGATGCATTGATAAGCTGGGTTTCCAGGGGGTTTTCTATAACTTTTTCATGTTCACCTGCTTCTTCTTTTACATCATGATGCCTGTGAGGTGTGTCTCCAATACGTCGTGAATAAAACAGGTCGGCCTTTTCAAAAAGTTCTACACCTTCGGTAAAAAATTGTCTTTGCTCATCATATTTTACTTCATAAGGACTAAGGTCCAGTACTTTTTCATCTGTTTGTACCTGGCCAAAGTCAGGTATTAATGTCATATCGAGCGTAAAGCTTGGACTTATTCCGTATTTTAGATCCATACCAAAGTTGTATGTGCTGCCCCATTCTTGTTGTATATCATCTTTTTCAACATACCCTGTTGTATAAGGATAAAAACTAAGGCGTAATGGGGGTTTGATATCATCAATATTTTTAAGTTTCCCCATAAATCTTAACGGGTCTCCTATAGTACGGTCCACAAAATTCCAGCTTGAAGTTTCTCTTTCCCTTCTAATTTCCCGCCAGAAGTTGATACCCCATTCATGGATATCATTTCGCGGGAACCTAAGCGCCGAATAAGGTATTTCCATTTCAGCTATCCACCCATCTTCGGTAATGCTTACAGCACTTTCCCAAACAGCATCCCAATCCATATCACCACTTCCTCCCCCTGCTCCTGATAGGTTTATATCGGTTTGTACTCCCGAAGCCGTTACCTGGAAAGTAAAACCATTGATACCGTCATCAAAAGGGTTTATGTTTATCCAAAAACGATCAGCATTAAGGTCATCACCTGAATTACGAAGCCCCAACTCTGTTAAAATGCTGTCAGGGGCCGGATCAACCATTTTTGCACCAATATATATCGAATGGTCATCATATAAAACTTTTACATAAGTTTCAAGAGAAGCCGGACGATCATTATGAGGCTCGTATTGATAAAAATTAGTAACTGCTTCGGCCTCTTGCCATGCCTTATCATCAAGGCTTCCATTTATAACCGGCGGCTCTGATATTCTGATGGCTTTTACGGTTTTCCTCTCGGTACTTGCATATGACTGAAGACTAATTAGCACCAGGAATAAAAGTAATATATGATTATTAAATTTATAATACATGATTTGCATCTTAATATAGAGAGCCTTGATTTTTGCGACGCAAAATTAAGAAAATAAGATACATATTTACGAACCCTAACATCTTTTAACATGGTTTTTTAGTGGTAAACTTGATTGTTTTTTTGGTTACATTTATATTAAATAATAATAAAGTAATTTATTTATATACTAAAAATGACTATTTTTGATTTAAAAGTTTTTTATTAAAGATTAATATTATGATGCAACAATCTCACCTTAAGACTTTATTTGTTGACTCTTCTACCGGGTTTTATAAAGTACAGCGTTATGAAATCGGCAAATTTTGGGGACCTGTTGATTTAGGGGTGCATTTATCCAAAAAGCATGACAGTTTGAATATTGGTACAGGGTTACTTGCCGGAAGTATTTTTCCCGGTTCAAACAGGCTGATAGTGAGCGGTTTTAGTCCATGCTGGCATGGGTTCTTTATTTCATCAATGGGAGGTGCCGGTTTAATATTTGATAACCTGGGTATTGATCTCCTGGCCATAGTAGGCAAGGCCAATACCCCTTCTATCCTTTATTTAAACAGGAATCACGGCGAAGAGATTGAGATAGAAATAATTCCTGTAAGGTTGAGAAAAACCTGGGAGGAGGGGCGCAAAGGTGTGTATGCACTTATTCAATATGTGCAAGATAATTTTGCTGATCGTTACGAGAATGATCCAAGGGTGCTTGCTACAGGTCCTGCATCCTTGTATACAGATTTTGGCGCTATAGGATCTGTTCCGGTGAGGAAAGGTAAATTTACACATGCAGATACCTGGGCGGGCAGGGGAGGCTTTGGTTCAAAAATGCTTCAGAAGCATGGAATCGCAGCAGTAATTTATGGAGGAACATATGTTGATGAGGACTTTAGAGACCGTAATGTTGCTGACTCATGGTTTAATGACCGGTACCAGAAAAAACTCTCGGCAAAAGATCTTGAGGCTACAACAAAATACAGATATGACCCTGATTTTAATACCGGCGGCACTTTTGGTGTTAATTACGCCAAAATGGAAGATAATATATTGGCTTTTAATTATCGCACTATTTACTGGTCTGATAAGGAGAGAGAAAAGCTGCATAAAAATTTTGTGCTTGATCATTATCTGAAGCAATTTAATGAAGAGACTATAGAGAAAAAACAACAAAAGACTTGTGGTGAGCCGTGTGCAGCCGTCTGCAAAAAGCTTCACGGAGAGTTTAAAAAAGATTACGAACCATACCAGACTATGGGTCCTCTTTGCGGGATATTTGACCAAAGAGCTGCCGAACAGGCTAATAATAAAGCTGATAGCCTCGGATTTGATGCTATAAGCATTGGTGGTGTGTTGTCATGGCTTATGGAGTGTCTCCACGAGGGTCTGATCAAACCCGAAGAAATTGGAGTGAAAAAGAAACCGGTTTTTTCAACCGAAAACTTCAATATTGCTAAAGAATCAATGCATAATGCAAAATTGATAATGGCAATGATGGATGAGATTGTTAAACCCGGCGGAAAGATAGATTTAAGTGAAGGAGCAAGGAAATATGCAAGGAACCTGGCAAGGAACAAGAATAAAAAAATTCTCGACCTTTTTGTTTTTAATTCTTTTGCCCGCCATGGCTGGATAGTGCCTAATCAATACTGGACCCCCGGTGTGCTGTCACCTATGGCTATTATGGGCAAATATTACATGAATTACGGTAAGGAGTTTATTGAACCACGCGAGTTGGGTAAAGAAAATGCCAGAAGAATGATAAATGAATTGATGCTTGATAACCTTGGAATATGTAGATTTCATCGTGCATGGGCGGAAGATTTGATGCCCGATATCGTCGGGAAGCTATTTGGTAATAAAGATGGTTTTATGAAAAGCATTGAACTTACAGCTAGCCGAATTCAAAGCCGTAATGCTTCAATTTTTTGGGAATCTGAAAGAAATATTGATATCATTCAATCATTTATTGAAAAAAGAATTAGAGAGGGAGCTAATAGTAAGGCGATTAAAAGCTGGTCAGAAAAATTTAAAGCCAATAAAAATGAAGCAGCCCTTGAATTTTGGTATGAAATTCATAAGGGCGCGCATGAAGTGTTAAGGGAGTTTTAAAATATAGGTTTCCAATATAAGTTTTTTCTAAGCAAGTCAGAATTTTTTTTCTTGTCTTGATTCCAGAGTTTTTTATAATCAGAAGCTATATCTTATTTTAGTATATATCATATCATTATCCTTAAATCTTCCAAAACGGCCTTCTTCATCTCCCAGGAAAATGTTAGCACCACCGATTATTTCAAAACCATCGGCGAAATCATAATATACCGTGGGGCGTAACAAAGCATCTCCATGAGTCAGACCAATATAAGAAAAGAATTCAACAGTTAGCAAATCTCGGAGATAATCTTTGCGGGCAAGAAAAGTGACGGTGCTTTCAAACTCCTTATCTCTTATACCTTCATCATAATCAAGGATATGCTCCTGGATAAACTGAGCATTCAATGTCCAGTCATAGAGGTTGTAATCTACACCGGCCATATAATGCAGGTAGTTCTTTTTTGTAGTTGCTCCTTCGGCTGCAATATCACGTGTTTGAAAATACTTGCCGTCATAATAAGCAGCTTCGCCTCTTAATACTACCCCGTTTATGGGTAAACTGAAACTTCCTCCACCCATTGTCAGGCGGTGATGTTCAGGACGAGCTGTCAATTGCTCTAATTCCATATTTTCCATATCTATGTGAGGTGTCATATGTAGAATGGCGTCATCGTCCCAGAAATAACCACCAACTATTTCCAAGTCAATATTAGATCTCAAAGTGGAATACCGGAAAAATAATTCACTGTTTTCCAGTCGCCCCGACACCTCTTTATTAGAGTAGTCCCATTCAACCGGAGCGGGAAAATCCATCTCCGGTCGCCAAATTGAACCTTCCTCAGGTTCTTGTGTTGGAGTAAATACAGGAACCCATACCAGCTCAAAAGTATTGGGGCCGGTGTAATAATTAAATTTAAATGAAGTGACTCCCATTCGTATTTCATCAAAATCCGGCAACAAAAATTCTCGCATGTCTTTAGGAGATACTACGTCGGTGATAAACACACCTTCTGCTTTTCCATATATTATCTGTTGTTGCCCAACGTTAATATCGAAATTGTCAAAGTACAAAGATACATATGCCTCCCGCAATCCAAGCTCTAATTCATCATCCCAATAGTGATACATATAGGGATTTACAAACAAAGCTACTTTTTGACTTTGCCTGGAAAATTCCAGATTTAAAGTGTTTTGTAATATAGATAAATCCCCCGTTTCGTTAGTAAGTACTCCGGTGTAATTGCGTGCATATCCATTGAGACGGATATTCCTGTCTTCTGCTTGTGCTTGTACTAATGCTGGTAGAAAAATCATTACTACCAGTAAGCTTGCAATAGTTTTATTAATATACATAGTTGAAATTTTTATTAATAACTTATTTTTATTTGTTCTGTAAAAAGCTCAAGGCTAAAAGCTGAAACTGTTTCGAATAACGAATTATTTACGAATTACGAATATTTCTGATCTTTGCCTCACAACTAATTTATTCCAGCAAAACTTTTTAACAATTATTTTTTGTGAACATTTAGTTAATGAAGTTTTTATCTGAATGCAAACGCCTGCAGACCGATTCTCACTACGGAGATCCTTTCGTTAAAGTTCATGTTATAATAATCTTTACCTGAATATGCATTTAAAAATATGCTTACATCTGCTAAAGCGTCGGGCTGGTATGCCAAAGTAAATGATATGTTAAATCGCTCTTTAAAATCAAAAAAGTCTGCATCTCCTATATCTCCAAACAACCAGTTTGTTTCCAAGGTTGATTGAAGTTTTGGATTTTTTTCCAGTTCCAAAGAACGTATTGATTCTAAATTTAAAGATCTAAACACCCTGATGCTATTATTCCAGCGTATGAAGCTGTATCTGTTTTCAAGTTCTTCTTTATAGTGAAAATGATATTCCAGGGAGGTTTCAAAATACTCCGTAGTATTGGCGAATGGCGCTAGTTGTTTGTTGATGGAAGCACCTAACTCTACATAATTGGTTGCAAAATCTCCTGATTTGGTGTTAAAACTGCCATCTTCCAGGAAAAAGTCATCATCTTGACCATTGGAGTGGTGTGCTAGTGTAAGAAAAACATATTCCATATTCCTACCTCCGTTATCACCCAATTGACGGTAAAATGTAACATGAGGCATATAGCTGGGCGTTCTGACCGGAAAAGATTCTTCTGCATACATCCGCAGTATAAGGGCCGGCGAAATTGTGGCGCCATACCTGGAATCATCGCTTGTGCGAACCAGGAAATAAGGAGAGATGAGAGCTTCGAAGATTAGGTCATCAATATTGCCTAAGCCACCACCAAAGGTTATATAGCTCTCCTCTTGGTTTGCCCTTATACCCTGGAAAAAACTGCTTTCCCGGATATCAGGGGAAAAAAGGGTGTCCTGTGCATTTAAATGCATATTTAGGGTACACAACAAAAAAGACGTTATGAAAAGCAGTTTTTTATTCATTTTTACTATTTTATAAAGTTCTTTATTAGTATTAAAATAATGTGAATTACTATAGTTCGATAAAAGCTGTTTGATTGCCTTCAGCATGCGAGCAGGCTGAAGGCAATCTTATAATTATATTTATAACTTAGTTATACATTAGTAATATAGCAAATGGTTATTATAGTCCCCGGGACATCATCCGTTCAGTGAACATGTTGTCTGAAATACCTGTATTGACTTTTACATTTTTCATTTCCATTACTGTTCTGTGATCTCTTTGTTCATCATACATTTCAGTATGTGTGATAATGTCAAAGCCGTCAATATTTTCATATTCTTTCACAGTGAGTGTTTTTAAGAAATCTCCATATTCATCATAGAATTCTTTTTGTACGCCAATATAGGTGTCTTTTTCAATCCAGGTAACAGTTCTGCTATACATGTAATCAGGATCTTTCGGAGTACTTTCTACCACGTAACATTCTTTACCATCAATGGTTTCTTCGCGAAGCAGCTCATGTTCATCATCGTCGGGATGCCGATCGCCCAAATCATCATATGTAAAATCTGAGCCCATAAAGCGATCACTTTTGTCGTCACTCGAAATCCGACGGACTCTCCTTAATGAAGGCAGATAGATCCATTGATCGTCACTACTGCCGTCCTCATAACTCCAGTTCATAAAAGAAGTGTTTGCTACATCAGCCGGAGCAGTAAAAAACATGATGCTTTTTTCTACATCTCCAAAATCTTTGGTAAATTGCTTTATGTTTCGCTCTCGTGTGTTACCCCGGGAATCGATAAGCGTCATTTCCAAAGTTGCCTCCTGATCATCGCCGGTTGGCCTGTAGTAAGTTTTCTCTATTATCTCTTTTCCTGTTATTTCTTGTGCCATTACTTGGTTTTGATTACCAAGTGCTATAAAAATGGCTGCGGTAAATAATAAAATTAAGGTTTTCATAATACTTATTTTTTTATGGTTTATAATCACTTATTTAAATAATTTTAATCTTTATTATTGGTTTTGTTTTTATTTTTGAAATAGATGTTGACTTTGTTTAATAGTACCAGCATAACGGTTAATGTGCCTACGAAGCTGGTAAACATATTAAGGGAAACCAGGGCTCCAAGTTGCCTGTTAGGAGGAAATACACTGAAAAGCAATACCAGGAAGCCTGCAATCACTACTATCGCGTTAAAGCTAATAGCTCTTCCGGTATGATTCATTGTATTTCTTGCTGTCTGAAGTTTGTCTCCGGTCTTTTTTGCATTAATACGGTATTGTTCTAAGAAGTGAACTGCATAATCGATACCGATACCGATAGCAATGCTTGATAATAGCGCAGTAGTAGTATCCAGTGGTATATCCAGGAAGCCCATTACACCAAAACCGATAAAGGCAGTGATAATTATTGGTACAGCACCGATCAATCCAATGCGTATGTTCCGGAACATTAGTGAAAGTAAAATTATAATGAGGAACAATGCAATTACCAGGCTTTTAATTTGACCTTCCAGTATTAGGTCTGTAAATACCAGCCCCTTATAGCCACTACCTGCATAGTTTATTTCAACACCTTTTTGGTTAAAATCTTCTTCATAGTTGTTAATTACCTCTAATGCCGAATTTATAGCTATGCTATTATCGCTTTTTAATTGAAAAGTGAGGTTGCTTTTGGCGTAATTATAATCGACAACCTGGTTAAAATCATCAGGGTCTCCAGACATTTCATATAATAACAGGTATTGGGCTACCATCTCTTTAGTTTCGGGTATAGTATTATAGTCTTCATCGTCTTCATGCATAACTTTATTCATACGCTTTAGAAAATCAGTAATTCCAAAAGAGTTACCTACTACGTCAAGCTCACCTTCAACTTTTTGTTGCATCTCATCCATTAGCTCCAGCACTTCCGGTTCTTTAAATACATCGTGACCTTCCTCACCCGCATCTAATATCACGTTCAGGTTGGTAGTTCCTCCAAAGTTTTCATTGATAAAATTATCAGTCTGAACAATATCGCTGTCCTCTTCGAATTTGTCAAGGAAACTGGAGTTGATCCATACTTTTTGCATACCGATGATTGATAAGGCTATGATAGCTGCGGCTGCTATGATTGATAAAGGTTTAAATTTCAGAACTTTTTTTGTCATTTTATCTGCTAAAGGATGCACATGGTCTTTTTTACCGGTTTTAGGTCGTCCTGCATGTGGAAGTCCAAAAATCTTCAGTGCTGCCGGAACAAATACCAGGGAAAAGACCATAGCCATCATTACACCAAAAGCTGTAAATAAACCGAAGTATCTAATTGGTAGTACTTCAGAAGTAAGCAAGGAGATGAACCCCACTGAAGTGGTAACCGAGGTCATCAGAATGGGCTTCCACATATATTTGAGCATATCCAGGAGTGCTTCTATTTTACTTGCACCGGGATTTTTTTGCATGAAAAGCTGTAAGTGGCTTAACAGGTGAATTCCATCAGCAACCCCGATGACAATCAGCATTACAGGCATTAATGTAGTTACTGCATATATTGAAATACCAAGCGTGGCCATAAGACCAAAAGACCAAATTACACTGAATAATACAACTAACATGGTCAGTACTGTTGCTCTGACACTTCGCAGCATGAACCATAAAGCTCCTACAATAAGTATTATTACAATTGGAACCATTCTTTTCATGTCTTCCGGAGCCAGTAAAGCCATGGTGCCCTCTACAATCGGGCGACCGGCAACATGGATTTTCATACCCTCTGTTTCAAAACCGGCAGTTACCTCCAATATTTTATCATAAAAATCCTGTGTAAAGACATCATCTTCAATTTCTGCAATGAGCAGTGCTACATCCCCTTCTTTGGATACAGTTCGCCCATGAGTCATTTCATTGGTTTCCACTGCTCTTCTTAACTCTTCCAATGCTTCACCTGAAGTTGGGATAGAGGTATAAAATGGGTTTACTTCCAGACCATATTCTGTGCCAATAATGTTGTCTGCTGTATACAAGGAGGTTACGTCTTCCCGGCGTATCTCCGGCATATCCTGGAAGCTACGTGTCATACTACGAATTGTGTCCAGGGTGGCAGGGTTGTAAATGCTTTCGGGTGTTTCTATAGCTACAATTATACCATCTTTTATACCAAACCATTCTTCTGCCTGGTTACTATATACGAATGCAGGGTGATCCTGTGGCATATACTCATCAAGATTGGTCTCCAATTGAGTATTTTCTATCATCTTTAGGAAAAACAATATGGTGAGTATAATAGTTGCTATAAAGAACAATAAGGGATACTTTAATATTTTCTTGAATAATTTTTCCATGATTATTATCTGTTTTAGGTTAGTTAATATAAACTAACTTTTTGTTTCTAAAATAATCACTATCTTCATAGTGATTTTATTTATATATAATATATTCTACAGTAATTTAGACGGTTTAACAGGTTTTGGTGCTTTTACAACCAACACCCTGGCAGTATTTTTACTGCTGTTTGATAAACAGTGTACAATATCTTTAGGGCTTTCCACTAAACTATCTTTTTCAACCGTTAATGTTTTCTCTCCAACTCTAACATCAGCAGAACCTTCCAGAACATAGAAGAATACATCAACCGGTGTAATATCTGGTTTTAATGTTTCCCCTGGTTCTAAAGTGATATGTATTGCCTGTGCATTTTCTTTGTCGTAAAGTGGCCTTACATCTACTTTATGAGGTGTATCTTTTAATGGCGCATCTTGTAATTTACTTATTTTCATTTGAATAAAATGTATTTAAAGTTCTAACTTCTAATAAAGTATAATAGTTAAAATTAATATTTTTAGTTCTTGGCCCATGGAACCCTCATGTTTTATTCATTATCTTTTGTGAACATTTTGTTAATGAGGGTTTCATCTTTTTACTTATTTTGAATTAGACGTTTAATTGATTCCAGCAGTTTACGGCCTTCTGTTTTTATGTTAAAAGAATAACCTGTAAATTGCCATTTTTTTACAAAAAGGCGCAGTGAGCCCATGATAATTACCGTAAGGTAACCGGCTTCAACATCATCACGAATTTCACTGTTTTGCTGACCTTCTTGTACAATTTCTGTTAATATTTTGGTGTTTTTAGTGATTATCTCTGCAACTTTTTGATTTAGTTGTGGTTCACCTTTAAATATTTCATCTGATAGTATCACCGATACCAATGTTGGGGTATCAGCGAATGATGAAAAATGCTGTTCAAAGACCTGTTCAATTTTTTCAATGGCATTTTTATCTTTTTGTGATTCTTGCCTGAAGAGATTTTCGGTATTCTCTTTAAACAGGTCAAGTATAGCGATCAAAATATCAATTTTGTTGTCATAATGACGATATATTGCCGGTTCACTTATACCTATCTTTTTTGAAAGGTTTTTGATTGTTAAACCCTGTATCCCTTTTTGGTTAATTAATTCAAGGGCAACTTGAACAATTTCTTCCTGTCGTGGTGTTTTCATCTGTATAAACTAAATTTTACTTGGTACAAAGTTAGTTAATATTCACTAACCACCAAGTAAATTAAGAAAATTTAACAAGTGATAGTTGTTATTTCTTTATCATTATAAGCAATTTAGTTTTTGTTTCATTTGAATGAAATGTATTTAACGTTCTGATTTCTAATAAAGTATAATAGTTAAAATTAATGTTTTTAGTTCTTGGCCCATGGAACCCTCATGTAATATTCATTATCTTTTGTGAATGGTGTATTAATGAGGGTTTCATTAAATCATTCGTCCAAAGTTTATTATTTTTTATGAAATTTATTGTAATAACTTTATTTTCAGTTATTTTTTTATTTTTAAATAATTTAACATTTGCCGGTTGAATGTAAATAGCTTGCATTTTGAAAATTAAATTTTCAGATTGCAGGATTATTTATATTTTTGTATGCTTAAATAATTTTCACATAATGATTCAGAGAGAAAAATATCATGATTTAGTAAAAGCACTGCATACAATGCCTGTAGTAGCTTTGATTGGCTCCAGACAAGTAGGAAAAACTACATTAGCTCTGGAAGTATCTAAAAAGATAGAAAAGCCGGTAACTTATATTGATTTAGAATCAGATGCTGATTTCAACAAACTAACTGATGCGGAAGCTTATTTGAAAAGATTTCCCGGACAATTGCTAATTATAGATGAGGTGCAACGCAAACCTGATTTATTTCGAATACTGCGTGGAATAGTGGATGAAAGAAGAAGAAACGGTGAACGAACAGGTCATTTTTTGTTGTTGGGCTCAGCGTCAAGTGATTTGCTGCAAAAGTCATCGGAATCATTAGCAGGCAGGATACGATATCTTGAGCTAACTCCTTTTACGGCTACGGAATTATATGTTAATGAAAAAGAAAAATTTAATTTGGAAAAATTATGGCTTAGAGGTGGTTTTCCCGATAGCTACCTGGCATCCGGTGAACAAGAAAGCTGGGAGTGGAGAAGTGATTTTTTCTCTACTTATGTTGAGAGAGATATACCAAATATGGGTGTTGGAGTGGCGGCAACACAGCTTAAACGCTTTTGGAAAATGTTAGCACATTATCATGGTAATCAAATTAATCTAAGCGAATTTGGCAGAAGTTTAGAAGTTAGTCACACAACAATCAGAAATTATCTTGATTTACTAGATGATTTCTATATGATTAGACAATTAAAACCATTGTTAGGAAACATAAAAAAAAGACTAGTAAAGTCACCAAAAGTATTTATTCGTGATTCAGGAATCTTACATAATTTACTTCAATTATCAAATATTGATGTTCTATATTCACATCCCAAAATAGGAGCAAGTTGGGAAGGTTTTGTTGTTGAAAACATTATAAATCAACTTGATAAAAGATGGGAATATAATTACTATAGAACAGCAGCACAGGCAGAAATAGATTTAGTGCTTCATACTCCGGACAATGAAATTTGGGCTATTGAAATAAAACGAGCACTATCACCTAAACTAAAGCGTGGATTTTATGAGGCATGTAAAGACATTAATGCAACACACAAATGGATTGTCAATGCAGGTAAAGATCGTTATCCTTTACCCGAAGAAGTAGAAGTTATTGGGCTTATAGAGTTTTTAAAAATAATTCAGAAAAAATAAAAAACCTTACAATCTCTAATCCACACTAGCCATCATCCCGATAAACGAAAAAACGTTTGGTTTTGTTTTGTACAGGACTTATTAACAACGGACCACATACGGTTGGATCAACCTTTAATCATTGTAAGTAACATTTTGAATTTTTCGGTTGCTGTTAAAGCATGAGGTATATCTGCCGGCATAATAATGGTTTCACCTTCCTGTAGCATGTATGGTTTTTTATCAATGGTTATTTCCACTTTGCCTTCAATAACCTGAACCATTGCATCAAAAGGGGCGGAGTGTTCGCTAAGTTTTTGTCCTTTGTCAAAGGCAAAAAGTGTTATATTACCGGTAGATTTTTCTAAAACCTGTTTGCTAACCACCCCATTCTCTGAATAATCTATATCTTTTTTTAAATTGATTTTTGTACTGTGTTCAAATGTGTTCATATTATTTAGTTTTAATGTATTATTTTTTATAGAACGTAGATGACACAAATTATATGGATTACTTTAATACGAATAAGTAATTTATGATAATCAGCTAAATCTGTTAGTCATCTACGTTCTGTTTAATCAATTTAACCGCTTACCTCTTTCAGTACATCTTCAATATCCTCTATACAAGCCCCGCAGCCTGTGCCTGCTTCTGTTTCTTCCTGAACTTGTTCTACGGTTGTTAAGTTTTTTTCTTTGATTGCATCTTCGACTTCACCCTTGGTAACGTCCATGCAATGGCATAAAGTTTCGTCTCTTTCCATGATAGATTAATAAAGTCATTTTATTTATTGATGAAGGGTGATAAGTGAGTTGTTAAATGTCTTATCACCCTCATTACTTGTATAAACAATTTAACCTAGAAATAGTTTTAAGTCTTCATCTACCGTACCGATTGAAGCAATACCAAATTTGTCTACCAGCACATTAGCAACATTTGGCGATAAGAAAGCCGGTAATGTTGGCCCCAGATGTATGTTTTTTACACCCAAAGCAAGCAGTGCAAGCAATACTATTACTGCTTTTTGTTCATACCAAGCAATGTTATATGCTATTGGCAAATCATTTATATCATTAAGTTCGAAAACTTCTTTAAGTTTTAACGCTATAACTGCCAGGGAGTATGAATCGTTGCATTGTCCTGCATCAAGCACACGTGGTATTCCGTCAATATCGCCAAGAGGCAGTTTGTTATACCGGTACTTTGCACAACCGGCGGTAAGTATGACAGTATCTTCGGGAAGTTTTTGCGCAAACTCTGTATAATATTCCCGGTTTTTCATTCGCCCGTCACATCCTGCCATTACAAAGAACTTGCGAATCGCACCTGATTTGACAGCATCTACAACTTTATCGGCAAGTTGTAATACCTGGCTGTGCGCAAAACCGCCTACTATTTCTCCTTCTTCAATTTGCTCCGGTGGCTTGGTTTTCTTAGCATGTTCAATGATTTGGCTAAAATCTTTTCTTCCGCCTTCCTTTCTTTCCGGAATATGGGTGGCTCCATCAAGGCCTGCTGCACCGGTTGTGTATATACGGTCTGTATAGGTTGCATTTTTTGTTGGTGGTACAATACAGTTAGTTGTAAAAAGTATCGGTCCATTGAAGGATTCAAACTCTTCACGTTGTTTCCACCATGAATTGCCGTAGTTACCAACAAAATGGTAATATTTTTTGAAAGCAGGATAGTAGTTTGCCGGCAGCATCTCACTGTGTGTGTAAACATCTACACCTGTATCTTTAGTTTGTTCAAGCAAATCTTCCATGTCACGCAGGTCATGCCCGCTTATAAGGATGGCAGGATTGTTGCGTACGCCTATGTTAACTTTAGTTAGCTCAGGGTTGCCATATGCTGAAGTATTGGCTTCGTCCAGCATAGCCATTGTTTCAACTCCTTTTTGACCGCAATCCAAAACCATCTGTGTCATCTCATCTGCCGATAAATTGTCGTTGAGAGTTGCTGCAAGCGCTTTATGCATAAAAGCATAGATGTTTTTATCTTCATGACCAAGATTAAGCGCATGTTCGGCATAGGCTGCCATACCTTTTACTCCGTAAGTAAGCAATTCTCTTAATGACCTCATGTCTTCATCAGATGTCATCTGAAGTATTCCAACTTCGTTTGCTTTTTGTTCAAAATCTTCTTCATTCAAAGTATGCCACTTTGCTGCTTCGGGCAGATTGTTTTCGTCTATATCTGCTCCTGCATCTTTGAGCTGATTTTTAAAAGATTCCTTTAATCTCATCCCTTCTTTTAACTTTTCGATAAAATGTGATTTGTTGAAATTGGCGTTCGTTATGGTCATAAATAAACCATACAAGGTGAAGCTGTTAATTTTATCATTTTCTATACCTTTTTTCCGCCCTATTTCCGCATATACAGATAAACCCTTTAGCAGATAGATCATAACATCTTGTAAACCTGCTAATTCAGGTTCTTTTCCACAAACACCTACTTTTGTACAGCCGGTGTTTTTAGCTGTTTCCTGACATTGAAAGCAAAACATGTTCATAATTCTTTAAATTTTAGTTAATAAATTGATTTGATTGTTCTTATATCTTGTTTTATTGGTATTGATGTTTTTAAATTTGATTTTATCCTTTTGTTATTTTTCTATGTTAAATTAATAATTTTCAATGAGTTATTACTTATAATTATTAGTTTTCAATATTTTAATATTTAACTAAGGTGTCTTTTACATTTTTACTTTTTACTTTTCACTTTTAACTTTTCACTTTTAACTTTCCACAAACCTTTATAATAACTGACCACCCACCCGTTACTCGTCACCCGTCACTCGTCACCCCTTACCCGTCACCAATTGGCTCATTGAAACATTATCCCATCACCCATTCTTCTTCCAAAACATTACCTTTAATACCGATAACAATTTTCTTAATCGGTATTTTTCTTTCTGCTTGCTCTACAGCTTTCTTAGCGATTTGCATCAGTCCACCACAACATGGCACTTCCATGATTGCGACTGCCAGGGTGTTAATGTTAGCTTTGTCAATCATAGCCGTTAATTTTTCAACATAAACGTCCATGTTTGTATCCAGCTTTGGACATGCTATAGCCAATCCTTTGCCTTTAAGGAGTTTTGAGTGAAACTCCCCTGATGCAAAAGCTGCACAGTCTGCTGCCAATAGTGCATCAGCATTTTGAAAGTAAGGTGCTTGTGGATTAACAAGGTGTAGCTGTACAGGCCACTGCCTTAATTCTGATTGTTGAACGGTGCTTTGTGCCGGATTAGCAGTTTCCTGGTTGTCAAAACTCATCATTTTTGCACCCGGACAGCCTCCACCGCCATGGTTTTGAATGTTTTTCATATCATTTTCTCTTTTTGTTACTTTTTCTTTATGATTTTTCAGTTTTGTCAGATCTATATCAAGATTGTTTTCTTTGATATAGTTTATGCCTTGTTGCACATATTCATCCTGGTTATGGTCTATCAGGTGATTGAGATGTGCGATAACGGTTGCTTCACCTTTTGGAGAAATACGTTCCATAACTTTGATTTCGTTGTAAGGTTCTGCTTCCCGTTCTTCGAGTGTAATTGCTCCCACAGGGCATTCACCGATACATGCACCCAGGCCGTCGCAATACAAATCACTAATTATTCTGGCTTTTCCGTCTATCATTTGTAATGCGCCTTCATGGCAGCCTTCAACACATAAGCCGCAACCGTTGCATAAATCTTCGTCTATTTTAATTATTGTTCTTTTCATAATTTATTAAGGTATAATCGTTTATTATTGAATTTCAATTATTTTCATTTTCTCGTCACCCGTCACTCGTTACCCGTCACCAATTTAAAGCTCCGAAACCTTCTTATTCATTAAATAATCCTCAAACTTGCTTGTCAGTTCCTGTGTTATACCATCAAACACGCATCTCTGGAGTGGACAGTTTACGCATGCATGTTTACAGTAATCAGTTTTGATTTCACCTTCAAACAGTTTATATATCTCTAATAAATTTATATTTTCAGGATTATCTTTAATTTCGTAACCACCTTTGGGACCTCTGATTGATAATAGGTAACCATTCTTTGCCAGCTGTTGCAGAATTTTTGAAATATGATTCTTTGAATAACCTGTTATTTCTGCAATGTTTTTCGCATTCATAGGTCTTTCCGAACGTGCTATAAGCCCCATGCTATGTATTGCTATGGTTAATGCTTCTGATATGTTTAAAATTTTTGCCATAAAAATTAATTACAGTAAAGTGGTATAACAATACGCAAATATATGATTAAATTTTGAAATGTACAAGTAAAAAGGTAATAAAATACTTAAATTTTGTTAAATTATTTATAGTATAATTTTTCCGGAGATTTAGTTGTTTCGTCGTTTATCTTGCAGGAAAGCTAAAGGGGCTGTATCAATATTAATGCGCAAAAAATACAAAAGCTAATAAACAGCGTGTTAGCAGTATTGCGGCAAATTACACAATGCTTGTGTAAAAAAAGGGGGATGAAATTATAAAGTTTTAATTAGTCATTTTTTATTACTTCAACTACCTGGTCATGTAATTCAGGTATTTTATTAATTATTACGTCCCATACAATCGAGTAGTTTACACCCATGTAATCATGAATTAATCTATCTCTCATTCCTGCCATGTCTTTCCATTTTATTATATTCCATTTATTCTTATAATCTGCCGGTATTTTTTTGATGCTTCGCCAATTATCTCCAGGCTTCTTACGATTGCTCTTTTTAAAGTCTCATTCTCCAAAAATTCATTTTTTGATAAATCGCTTGCTGTTACAGATAGTATGTAAGAGCATTCATCCCTGATATGTTTAAGGTATTCGATAGGTTCTTTAGACGTACATTACTTCATTTAATATTTTTGGTCCAATATAAGGACTTAAACCGTTTTTAGTCGCAATTTCAACTTTTTCTTTTTCAAATAGCTTTTCAAATAAGTCATAAACAGCCATATAATTATCGAAATTTTCTTTACCGGGTTCAAAGTCAACTAGTATATCTATATCACTCTTATCCGATTGTTTGTTTCGTATGTATGAACCGAAAACACCTATCTCACGAACTCCAAACTTTTTGAGTTCATTTTTGTTGGCTCTTATTTTAGTGAATATGGTTTCTTTGTTTTTCATTTTACGTCATTTGACTCAAAGATACGATATTTTTTTAAGATTAAGCAGTCTATAAGTCGTTATATTTAATCGCAGCATAGTTTTACCCTGACTTGATTTATCGGAATAAAACCCTTACATTTGCACCTTTAAAATTCAATAATATAATAATATAGATATATAAGACGAACAATTAATGGATATAAACGAAGAAATCTCCAGGCGTAAGACTTTTGCAGTTATTAGTCACCCTGATGCAGGTAAGACCACTTTAACGGAAAAACTTCTTTTGTTTGGAGGTGCTATAAATACTGCCGGTGCTGTTAAAAACAATAAGATAGAGAAAACAGCAACCTCTGATTTTATGGAGATAGAAAGACAACGTGGCATATCGGTGGCAACATCGGTTATGGTTTTTGAATATAATGGATACAAGATTAATATTTTGGATACTCCCGGCCATAAGGATTTTGCTGAAGATACATATCGTACTTTGACAGCAGTGGATAGCGTTATCCTGGTAGTGGATTGTATGAAAGGAGTTGAGGAGCAGACACGTAAACTCATGGAAGTGTGCCGGATGCGCAATACGCCCGTTATTATTTTTATAAATAAGCTTGACCGTGAAGGGCGTGATCCTTATGATTTGCTTGAGCAACTTGAGACAGAGCTTAAGATTAATGTAAGACCACTTTCTTGGCCAATTGGTATGGGTAATTCTTTTCAGGGAGTATATAATTTATACGAGAAGAAATTACAACTTTTCAATCCGAATAAAACAGAAATTTCGCAACAGGTTGCTGATATTGATGATCTGGGAAGTGCTCAACCGGAGGAATATTTAAACAAGTCATATGCTGACAAATTGCGTGAAGATACAGAGTTGCTTGAAGCTTATTATGAAAATTTTGACAAAGAGCTTTACAGTGAGGGTTATTTAGCACCGGTATTTTTCGGCAGTGCTGTTAATAATTTTGGGGTAAAAGAACTGCTGGAAACTTTTTTAAGTATAGCTCCTCAACCCAGTTCCAGACCAACCGCATCACGTGAAGTGCTACCAAGGGAAAATAAGTTCAGTGGCTTTATTTTTAAGATACATGCTAACCTTGACCCCAACCATCGTGATCGTATAGCATTTTGCCGGGTGTGTTCAGGTAAATTTCAACGCAATGCTTTTTATTATCATACGCGTTTAAACAAGAAAATAAGATTTAATAATCCCGTTACTTTTATGGCAAACGATAAAAAAGTCCTGGATGAGGCCTGGCCGGGTGATGTTGTTGGCCTGTTTGATAATGGAACATTTAAGATCGGTGATACATTGACCGTGGGGGAAGACCTTGTTTTTAAAGGTATTCCAAACTTCTCGCCTGAAATATTCAGGGAACTGCGCAACAATGATCCTTTTAAGACCAAACAGCTTGAAAAAGGTGTAAGGCAGTTAACAGATGAAGGTGTAGCTCAACTTTTCGTTCAGCAGCCCGGTAACAGAAAAATCATTGGTACTGTTGGTGAATTACAGTTTGAAGTTATAAAATACAGGTTGTTGCATGAATATGGGGCAAAATGTGATTTTACTCCTTTGAATTATCATAAGGCTTGCTGGATGCGAACATCAAACTCTAAACAATTGGAGAAATTTCTAAGTGTAAAAGGCAGTAATGTAGCTTATGATAAGGATAATAACCCTGTGTTTTTTGCTGAAACTCCATGGATGTTGAAAATGGCGCAGGAAACTTACCCCGATATTGAATTCTTTTTTACTTCTGAGTTTAAAACGGAAACTCCTGCTGAAGTAACAAGGTAAACTTATCTGAATTTTTAAAGAGAGGATAATATAAGTGGTAAAATACCGGGATTGAAGGAATCGATTAAATTATTAAAATCGAGTGGTTATGGTATGCTTACACTGTAATGTCGCAGTATTAAGTCCTCTTCTTTAGTAAAATCCTCATGAGTAACTTTTTCATTAGGATCCAGTAAAACATCGATCGTTTCTTCTGTAAAATCATCAGGCGTGATAATCTTTTCTATTGTATCGGTGGCAAAAACAAAGTTGTCATAATCGCCGGTAGCAATATTATTGCTTGTATAGGCAATTCCTTCGTGTATAATTAATGTGTCATCGAGTAATTGGTATTCTATATCAACCGGTTCTCCACCGGGCGGATAAAATTGAATAGCTGCTGTAAAACGGATAGTATCTTTATTGATTAGAGGATTTTTATGTAAAACAGGTTCAGAAAAAAAATAAACCTTGCCTTTTTTTTGTGTCATTACCTCTTTATCCTCGCATGAAAAACACATTATTGTCAAAAACAGACATAATAATAGTATATAATTGTTGGTGCGCATGATTTTAATTTTTGTTTAATTTTCAAAAACCATATAAAAGATAATCAATTATTTAGCTTGGGTTAATTTATATATTATAGCAATACAAATTGGCAAAGCGGTTAAAACAGGGGATTTTTTTGTTTATACTTTAGCTGTTTTTAACAAAATCCCTGAATAAAAGATTACCTTTTATCATCCATGAAACTCCAAATGCAATCAGTCCCAGCCATTCAATCCAAAATATAGCGTTATATTTTATCAGCGATTTTTCCAGTGATGGTATAGTGCGAATGAGTATGATAAGAATTACTGAAACTATTAATACTATACCACATGTTCTGAATATTTTATTTCTCAATATTTTTCGTTTTCTTTTTTGCTTTGTTCCCCGAGTGAAAAGGAAAAATGATATATATGCAAGGGTTGTAAATAATAATACGGCAGAGATATAATGTATATATACCCTGGCAGTGTGGTGGTCTATGTAGTATACAGTGCATGCAGGGTCCTGGTTTTGTGTAGTAGGGAATAAGGCTACACAAATTGCAAAAATACCTGCAAGGGTAGTTGCAATGTTATCTTTGGGTTGATATCCGCGGTAGGAAATAAGAAAAATTGCTATAGCAAATAATATTCCAACAAATACATCCCTCATAGTTGTATAGTAGTAGTGGCTGATAGATTCCTGAATTTGAGTGCATCCTCCGACAATATATGCACCCAATACAAGTATTGCAGGCAAATAAACACCAAGTAAACCAACAATTCTGCGTAATGACAGAAACGAGATAATCATAGGATAGGTATCTCTTCTTTTTTTAAAAAACTTAAACAACCACTTCATTATTTAGTTAATTAAGAATTAAAAGGCAATTATTCATTAATCCTTTGTATGATAATGTTGCATTATGAAGCTAATTTTTTAACTATCCTTAAAATTAGCAATACGAAGATAAAATATTTTTTATAAAGCAATTATTATTACATATGGAAAAGCATTATTAAAAATTCTAAATATCTTCTTTTATTTGCTTTAGAGTCAGTAATATGTTAAAAAAGTTAAAAAACACACAATCTTGTCATTTATTTATCCGTTTGTTCAAAGTCTTTAAATATTTTGTAAAATATCAAATCAATAATATTAACTTTGCACCCGGATTTCGTATATTATTTTTATATAAAAACTCCTTATATGATAAAAAGCAATAGGTGCTTTCTTTTGTGTACGTTGTTTATTTTTTTTATTGTAGTATCATGCACTAAATACCAGCAATTATTAAGAAGTGATGATCATGAGTTGAAATATAAAAAAGCTCTTGAGTATTACGAAGACGAGCAATATGACAGAACCATCCGTTTGTTATCTGACATAATGCCTGTATACAGGGGGACTGATAAGGCTGAGGAGCTTAATTACTATAATGCGATGGCTCATTATAAGCAAGGGGATTATATAATGGCCAGTCATTATTTTGAAACCTTTGTTTCCAGTTATCCAAGAAGCGAGCATGCTGAAAAATTTTCATTTTTGAGTGCTTATTGCAAGTATTTGGAATCGCCGAGATATAGTCTTGATCAGTCTGTAACGAGAGAAGCTATACAAGAATTGCAAAATTTTATTAATCGTTATCCGAATAGTGATAAAGTCAGTGAAGCAAATGATTTGATAGATGAGCTCAGGTTTAAATTGGAGAAGAAAAGGTTTGAAAAAGCCAGGCTATATTATGCTATTAATGATTTCAGGGCTGCAGTACGTACATTTGATAATCTTATTAAAGATTTTCCCGGCACTGCTTTTGAAGAAGAAGCACTCTTTTATATACTAAAGTCTTATCATGACTTTGCGCGCATGAGCATTGCAGAAAGGCAACCTGAACGCTATGAAAAAGCTGTAGAGGCCTATGACAGGCTTATAAGTAATTTCCCTGAAACAAAATTTATTAATGAAGCTGATAAAATGCTTGAAAACGCAAAAAAACATATAAAAGATAAAGACCTTGATGATATAATAGTGTCAGAACCAAATTAAAAAAAATCATAATGAATTATAAAAAAGTAAAAGCAGATATTACTACGACAACAAGAAACGTTCGAGAACTTCAGGAAAAGACTGAAAATATATATCAATCAGTTGTCATTGTATCAAAGAGAGCAAATCAAATTGCTTTCGATATGAAAGAGGAATTGAATAATAAGCTTAGTGAATTTGCCAGCTCAACCGACAATCTCGAGGAAGTTTTTGAAAACCGCGAACAAATTGAAATCGCAAAGTATTACGAACAATTACCCAAGCCAACGTTAATAGCAGTTCATGAATTCATGAATGATCAGATATATTATAGAGTTCCGGAAAAAGATAATACTTAAACTATTAGTTTTCAGTAAAAGGCTGCATTAAAGTAATTACGCGGAACAATTATTTTACTTCTTTAGTTTTGTTACATATAGCCTAAGTGTTTTCGAATTCTGAAAACACTTTTTTCCTTTTTTCCTCATTGGGACACCAAAAACTTTTTTAGCACCATTTCATATAGCTCTTTCTGGTGTTCATCCATTTTTAATAGTTATGTTTTTTAAAAAACCTTTTAAACTTTTTTCTCATATAAAACCAACCTATTATAATTGAAAATAAAAATCCCATACAACAATTGTTATTGTTGCTAAAAAATGCGGCAAT
>PUKZ01000024.1 GCA_003550725.1 Bacteroidales bacterium
ATTCAGATGGTTTTAAAACAACGTAAGTTAATGCCTAAAATAGGAGGTAGAAAACTTTTGGATATAATACAACCACAGTTGCCTTCTGAATTGTATTTAGGAAGAGATGCGTTCTTTGATTGTCTATGCTGACAGATGAAACCGCAAATACTCCGGCTGTTTCAGTGGCGATTATACGCGCATTTATCCGAATCATGTTACCCATATCAGTTATTGTTCCGGTAACAATGGCATCAACTCCAAGCATCTTACCGATTTCTGCGGCTGAACCTGCATCAACCAGTCCTGACATGCCCAGTTTCTGCTCCTCAAGCAATTTGTTAAGCAATGAACGCTCCACAACCTCAAATCGCCTGGTCATAAACAGGCGTGTGGTAAGCTCTTCGGGAATAAATTTCCCTAAATTGCTCACATTACCATTAAGGTCAGGGAACGCCATTATGGCAATTTTTGATTTTTTTTCTTGAGCCAAACTTTTTATCATCTGGTTGGTGAGGTTATCTAGCTGTACATCAATAGATTGTGCCTCGTAGCTTGTTTTGATAACAGGGGCAGGTGTAGTGCAAGTTTGTGATGCAAAGGCAATAATGACTAAAAAAACAACTATACCTCTCATATCTATATTGTTTTAATGTTTTATCGCTGCCAAAGATGTGTAAAGCAAAAATATATAAAAAAAATTATAATTAACAGAATTTTTTTTAATTTTTAGATACTTTTATTTGATGGCTCATGGTTATTTACTGTTTAGCTTATTCCGGACAGTTATTCCATCATTTTTTATTTCGTTTGTATCCTTTTTCATGGTATTATTAACTATCTGTATAAGGATTATCTTTTTTTACCCCAATTTGCCATTGATAAAAAGTAAATTAAAAACTTTGTGAATTACTCTGTGCAACTCTGTGGTTAAACCCTCCATTCAACACATTGATCCTTTCTGCCACAGGTTTTACAATTTTTCACTGTCCAGATATCGTCAAACTGCTTCATGAGGAGGTTTATGAAGTTTTTGTCGGTTGTAAGAACGCCGGCTTCAAAATTCCTTCTATCCTTGCTTTTCATGCCCATTGCTTTGATTGTAAAAATTGCGGGTGCTGTGTAATTAAAAGAATAATAATGTAGCCACACCAAAATAGATAAGTAGGCCGGTGATATCTACTACTGTTGTAATTGCCGGGCTGGCTGCAATTGCAGGATCACCCCCGAATTGTTTTACCAGTAGTGGTAACCCGGCACCAATCATTGTTGCTGTAATTACTTGTAAAGCCAGGGCCAATGATATACCAAAAGCAATAAATCCCAAACTATGTGGCAGGGTGGCATCTGTTTGCCATGAAATAATAATGATCATTAAAAATGATATTAAACCAAGTACTCCCGCCAGCAAAACAGATATATTAATTTCTTTTGTCATTATTTTAAACCAGTTTTTAATGCTTACCTGCCCCAGTGCCATAGCCCTAATAACAACTGTTGCTGCCTGGCTTCCGCTGTTTCCGCCTGTATCGGCAACCATTGGAATATATATTGCAAGGATCATCAGTGTTGAAAGAGCTTCCTCATAACGCTGGATAATTAACCCTGAAGCAAAGCCTACTACGGTGAGAATAGCCAACCATATCACTCTCTTACGAAAATGACCAACTGCAGTGATTTGATTATAATTTAATATCTCTTTTCCCGGAATTATTCCCATAAACTTTTCCATATCTTCTGTTTGTTCCTTTCGGATTACATCTATAGCATCATCATTATGGACAATGCCCATAAGCTCACCTTTTTCGTTCAATACAGGCAAAGTAAGCAGGTCGTATTTCTCTATTTTCACTGCCACCGACTCCCTGTCTTCTTCAAGGCTTGCCGAGATATATTCTTTGTGCATTCTGCTTTTAACACTTTCGTTAGGGTCGGCAATAATCAAGTCTTTAAGAGTCATGTAGCCCACAAGTTTCATATCACTATCTACAACATAGAGATGGTAAAGCATCTTTTCATCGGGGGAGTCTTTTCTTATATGTTGCAGAGCGTCTTCGCAGCTTTGACTTTCTTTGATAAGTGCAAAATCGGTACTCATAATTCCACCCGCAGTATCGTAATCATAAGCGCTCAGGCAAAGTACATCTTCCCTTACATCTTTACTCAAGTAGATTAATAATGAAGTACGCTCATGAGGAGTAAATTGCTGGAAAGTGTCTGCACGGTCATCTGAAGGCATTTTTTCAAATACCCCGGCAAACCATTTTTTGCTTACATTCCTAAAGAAACTTAGCTGGCGAGGTATATCGAAAGCAGCAAAAATTTGCCCGTGCTTTTCAACGGGAAGTAATACAAATACTTCTAATAGTTCTTCGTTGGAAAGTGGTTTGATAACTTCAGCTATTTCTGCAACCTGCAACTTTTTCAGCTTTTGTATTGCCTGGTCAATATTCTCTTTGGTTTTTATTTTGTTTAATATTTATTCATGTAAAGACCTGTCTGTATCCATAATTATAAGATTTAATAAAAATTGTTGTGTTTAATACAAATGCATGAAAACAGATTCCAACATGTCAGGGATATACAAATGTAACTCCATTAAGATGTAATCTAATTAGATTGAAGTTAAAAAATCATTAGAAATATATTAGAAAAAGGAATTCCTTAGCTTGCGAAAGGGTATCCGGATCAATGAAGCCCTCATCAACTAAACATATACAAAAGTGCATGTGTAAAAAAGAGTGACGGGTAACGAGTAACGTGTGACGAGTTTTAAAATGGAGACTCGTTACTCGTCATTCGTTGCCATATAATTAGAAATCAGAATCCTAAACACATTTTATATAAATGAAATATTATCTTCCATGTTTGTTGATAAACCTTAATATTAGCCTTTAATTAAGAGCTGAGCTTATATTATTAGGATATCCAATAATTTGAATTATTATTATCATTTCTTGCGAAGAATACTACAAAAACAAATATAAATACCTGTTAATAAGCATATTGATAAATCAAAACTTAAATTTCTAATATATTTTTAATAATATTCTAAAAGCTCTCTAACCCATAACAATTGATTGACTGTGTATTTTTGCAACGCAATTAAAAAAATTAATATAAAAAAAAGAAAGGAGATATGCTATGAAAAACACGAATAGAATTTTATTGAAAACAGGTGATTTATTTTATTGGGTGCATAATACGAACGTAAAGAAAAATTTATCAAGCATACCTGCCTTTCTAATTTTGGTTTTATTGCTACCAATCAATACAGTTAATGCTCAGCAAATGGTAGTTGATGATGCTGATATTACCACATACCGTTCTTTTCAGATGGAAACATGGTACGGTAGTATTGATTCATGGATTCTTCCTGCCATAGGGCCTTTGCCTTTTCTGGAGGTTTCAGCTGGAGCCGGTTTTAATTCAAAAGGATCTTTTAGCCAAGATTCATGGCTCTTTGAAGGCAAGTTTGCTCCGGAATTTTTAAGAAAGAACGGTAATGCCGTTTCCCTTGTGTCGGGAGTAACAACTAATGAGGGATTATCGGTAAACTCATATTATATATATGTGCCGTACACCAGAGAAATATTGGATAATTCATCTTTGTTTCATGCTAATATCGGATTTCTACACGCTAATGATAATGACTCATGGGAGAATGAAATATTTTACGGAATTCGTGGTGATATAATGATTACAGAGCGTTTTTTTCTGCTCGCTGAAGTATTTAGTTCAAATTTGGATTTGCCTGGCTTTCAAACAGGTTTAAGAATTGTTTTAATTGAAGATCTTCTTGAAACTGATATAACATGGGGCAAGGGGCTTGAAGAAGGTGTTGATGAACCCGGATTCAATTTTGGACTGGCATTTACTCCAACAACATTATGGTAGTTTATTAGAAAAATAATTCGTAATAAAAAAATGGAAAATATGGAAAACACGAACAAAACTAATCAGAAGAAACAAATTATTCATGATTTGATCAAGGAGCAGGAGTGGGATGCTCTGTTGTTAATCGCAAAAAAGATGCCCGTAATTGATATTGTTGAAGTATTGTATGATCTTGAAGATGATGTTGCGTTAGATATGCTTAAGAGGTTTAGTTTGGAAGAGCAAGGGCGAATTGTAAACGAATTTGACAGGGAACGTCAGATGAAATTGTTTAAATTACTTGACAGAAAGTCATTTATTGCAATTTTTGCAAATATGGCTTCAGATGTCAGGGCTGACTTGTATCAATGCATGAATCGTGAGCAGCAATTGGAGTTACTCTCATCTCTTGATGAAAAGACACGGGAAAATGTAAAAGAACTAAGCTCATATGATCCTGAAACAGCCGGTGGCATAATGTCAACAGAATATGTAAGCCTTAAAGCCAACATGACAACCGAAGAGGCAATCCGGAAAATTCGCAATATCAAGAGAAATGCTGATAATATATTTATTCTTTACGTTATTGATGACAACAGGATTCTTAAAGGTAAATTGTCTTTGGGTACATTGGTTTCAGCTAATAAGGATGCCAGGGTTGGCGATATAATGTTAGAAGAGTTTGCACGAGTTAATACTTCTACAGACCAGGAAGAGGTTGCTCGTCTTTTAAAACACCGTGATCTGGTCGAGATACCGGTAGTAAATGAAAAAGATCGACTTGTGGGTGTAGTTACTGTTGATGATGCTATTGACGTACTGGAAGAAGAAACCACTGATGATATTTTTGATAAAGTAGGGTTGGCTGATATTGCAATGACACGTAGGGAAAGCAGCCGAAGTGAACAGCTGGTTAAAGGTCCTTTAAAAAATGTATTAAAAGTTCGTGTTCCTTTTCTTATTATTACACTTATAGGAGGTATGCTTGCAGGGGCTGTAATTGATGTATACGAGGCTACACTGGAAGCAATAGCAGCTGTGGCTATATTTATACCGGTAATAATGGATATGGGCGGTAATGTTGGCACACAATCATCAACAATTTTTACAAGAGCTTTGGTGTTGGGGCACATAAATATGAAACACTTTAGAAAACACCTTTTCAGAGAAATGGGAATAGGGATAAGCATTGGTGTAATTATGGGTGCTGCAGCTCTTGCTATTGCCACACTTTGGCAAGGCAACATTGACTTTGGATATGCTGTAGGGATTTCATTAGCTCTTACTATGACTCTGGCTACAACACTTGGGTTTCTTATCCCCTGGGTACTTGTTAAACTTGGCTTTGACCAGGCAGCGGGCTCAGACCCATTTATAACTACCGTAAAGGATGTAACAGGGCTATTTATATACTTTACATCAGTTAGTATATTTCTTGGGTACCTGTTGTAATTTAATTTTGAAACAATGTTTTGCTTGCCTTTATAAAATAGGGTAGTATATTTGTATAAAACTATTAAACATGGCATTAATTCTTATCATTGAAGATGATAAAAGGCTTGCAGAGCTTATTCAGCAAGGGCTTGAAGAACAGGATTATCAAACCCATGTGGCTTATGATGGCCGGATGGGTTTAAAACTTACCCTGGCTAATGATTATGATCTTATCATATCTGATATAGTATTGCCCGAAATGAATGGTTTGGAGTTATGCCGTAAAATTAAAACAAACAAACCCCACTTGCCGATACTCATGCTCACTGCATTGGGTGCCACAGATGATAAGGTTGAAGGCTTTGATGCAGGTGCAGACGATTACCTGACAAAACCATTTGAGTTTCGTGAATTATATGCTCGCATCAGAGTTTTACTTAAACGCGCCGGAAATCAAACAAAATCAGCGTCGCCGGTCCTTCAGTATGCTGATTTAGAGATTAACATACATAAAAAGACAGCTAAACGACAAGACCGGGAGATCAAACTCACTCCCAAAGAATTTAAACTGCTTGAGTATATGATGCATAACCCTGAGAGAGTTCTGACTCGTACAGAAATTGCCGAAAAAGTTTGGAACACACATTTTGATACGGGTACAAATTTTATTGATGTTTATATAACCTATCTCAGGGGTAAGATTGATAAACCTTTTGATAAAAAGCTGATTCATACACGTGCAGGCATGGGGTTTATTTTAACCAGCGAATTTGAGTAACATGACGATACGTAACAGAATAACTTTTTGGTTTACTCTTACATCAAGCATTATAATCTTTGTTTTTGTACTGCTTATTTACCTGGTTATTGACGAGACTAGTATACGGGCTGATGTTATTACAGATTTGAAAAACATAGAGATAATACTTGCTTTGGCCTGGTTTATAAGTGTAAGCATTATGTTTTTTGTTAGCCGTAGGCTGTCGTACAGATTTATTAGCCCTGTCAGTCAAATTATTAAGAAAGTTGAAGAAATCAGTACAAAAAACCTACATATTAGGTTAAATGAATCTTCTTATTCTGAAGAGATAGCAAAGTTAGCAGCTTCATTCAATAGTATGCTGGATCGCCTGGAAAATTCATTTGATGTTCAAAAAGAATTTGTTTCAAATATTGCACATGAACTACGAACGCCTCTAACAGCAATAATATGTGAATTGCAATTGTTGCTTGCAAAAGAAAATATACCTGAAAAAACTGAGATTTCTTTAAAAAAAATGTTAGGTGATGCGCAGCGATTATCCAGGCTTTGTTCAAACCTTATGGATATGACAAAAGCCAGTTATGAAAGCCATCAAGTAAGCCTTGAGAAAGTAAGGCTAGATGAATTGATTATGGAAGCCCGTAATGATATGCTAAACAGCAATCCTGATTATAACATCCGAATTAAGCTAGATGAAAAACTGGATGAAGAAAATAAGGTGACAATTCTTGGTAACAAATATCTGCTCAGAACTGCATTTTCCAACATTATGGATAATGCGTGTAAGTTTTCAGACGATAAAGCCGTGACAGTTTCTTTGGAGTATAATCCTGAAAACGAAAAACCTATGCTTTCCTTTATTGATCAAGGAAGAGGAATTCCTGAAAAAGAACAGGAAGACATTTTTGCACCCTTTAGCAGAGGCAGCAACAGTAGGAATATTGAAGGCAGTGGTATAGGATTATCTCTGGTAAAACGCATTATCAAGCTTCATCAGGCAACACTTAAAATTGATTCTACTCCTGGCAAAGGTACAACTGTATGTATTTTATGGAACAAGCAGTAGTATTTATATAGCATATTTAGAATCAAGTATCAAGTTTTTTTAACAGCAGCCTAATATCTCTCTAAATAATACAAGAATCATTATCTGGTTAATTTTAATATTTCATAACAACCATAATTGTGATCAGTTATGAATTTTTCGATTTCTGAATAATGATCTTCCAAAATTCGAAGAATAGCTTTAGTTGTCAAATTGCCAGTTCTTATCCAGATTATTTTTGGCGGAAATCCGAATAATAGATTGAGGTCATTAAAGTCAGAGTCTTGAGTAACAATAGTGTAGTCATTAACTTTTGCGAACTCCCATATTTCAATATCAGAAGCGTTTATTAACTTTTCATCTTTTACTGAAGTTGAATTTGAGAATTTTTCAGGTAATAGCTTTAGAATTCTGTGAGAAATATTTTGGTCAAATAACAATTTCATTCTGACACCTGGTATATTTTATTTTCTCTATCTGCAGCATAACTTAGTGCTGCATAAATATCATTTTCAGTCAGTTCATCAAAATCGGCAAGAATTTCACTGATAGTCATTCCTGATGCCAACCATCCAAGAATATCGTTTACAGTGATTCTCATGCCCCTGATACATGGCTTACCTCCACGCTTGCCAGGTTCAATTGTTATAATTTTCTTGTAATCAATCATAATCTAACTATGTTTTTTCAGCAAAAAGCAACACTCTATTTTACTCAAATTTCATATACAAATTTACCAAAATTATTTATTATACTTTAGAAAAATATTAGAATTTTACTAAGTTAAACGGGTGGTAACAAGCTAATATAGTTTTTTAAACAAATTTGTTCATAGGCTTACATTGAAAGATTTAGGCAGTAAGTCTTTTTCATTATTAGATATCAACCGGGTATTTTGCTTATATTATATAAAAAATTTGTCCGGCCATATTTGAGAGAATTTTTATTATTTCACAAACTATTAATTAAATTGATTAAAGCGATGATGATTTTTGGATCAAAAAAATTATCAATTTAAGTTTAGCTACTGATTATTTGATTAAATTAGCATCCTAATAATTAAAGTTTATAAATTTATTGTCACATGGCAAAATACAAGCGAATATTACTTAAGTTAAGTGGCGAGTCTTTGCGGGGTGATAGCTTAAATGGTTTAGATCCCCAGGTTCTTAATTCTTTTTCAAAGGAGATATTATCTCTGTATCGTGCCGGTGTTGAAATTGCTATTGTTATTGGTGGAGGTAATATTTTCAGGGGCATAGAAGGTCATTCGAAGGGATTTGACAGGGTTCAGGGTGATTATATGGGAATGTTGGCAACAGTTATAAATGGTATGGCTATGCAATATACATTTGAACAACATGATATGCCAACCCGGATCTTATCCGGAATGGAAATTGACCCTGTTTGCGAAAAAATGAGCCGAAGGCGTGCAATTGAATATCTTGAGCAAGGCAAGGTTATTATAGTTACCGGGGGTACGGGAAATCCATACTTTACAACCGACACAGCGGCTGCTTTAAGAGCAGTTGAAATAAAATCACAGGTGATTATTAAAGGAACACGTGTTGACGGAGTTTATTCTGATGACCCCGAAAAAAATCCGGATGCCTTAAAATTTGATACTATCTCTTTTGATGATGTTTACAAAAAAAAGCTTAAAGTAATGGATATGACTGCATTTACTATATGTCATGAAAACAATTTGCCCATAATTGTTTTTAATATGAATAAAGAAAACAACCTTTCAAAAATAGTAATTGAAGGTAAAAATGTCGGAACTATAGTTAAGAATGATTAGAGCTTGAAAGTAGGGTAATGATTTATAAAAATAAAATTGTTACATTTTTTTTAAATTTATAAATTTGTTCTTGCTTTTTATTTTGGCATTTTAGTTAAATTAACTGTTAGCCTGGTTTTTGAATAAATAATTTTGAAGTTTTATATATTTTCTCTTTTCAAAACCATAAATTTTAAATTATTATGAATGAAGATATTGATATTTTATATGCTGAGGCAGAAGAAAAGATGAATAATGCTATTTCTCATCTTACCCGTGAGTTGTCTAAAATAAGAGCAGGTAAGGCTACTCCCCAGATGCTTGAGGGGGTTATGGTTGAGTATTATGGTACAACAACCAAGCTTTCCCAGGTATCTAACATTAATACACCTGATCCTAAAACTATTGTAGTTCAGCCCTGGGAAAAGAGTATGCTGAGTGTTATTGAAAAAGCTATTTTAGCTGCCAACCTTGGGTTTAATCCACAAAATGATGGAACGGTTATTAGAGTGGTTGTTCCTCAATTGACGGAAGAAAGAAGAAAAGATCTTGTAAAAAAAGTGCGTGCTGAAGGTGAAGCGGCTAAAGTTAGCATTCGTAATGCCAGGAGAGATGTTATTGATAGTGCAAAAAAAATGGAAAAAGACGGATTGCCTGAAGATGCAGTAAAAGCTTTTGAAAAGGACATTCAGGAATTGACCAATAATTTTACGGAAAAGGTCGACAACTTGCTAAAAAACAAAGAAGAAGACATAATGAGTATTTAATTTTTTGAGAAGTTTCTTCTTGAAAAATATAATAATTATTTAACAGGTTGTCCTTTTTCAGGATACAGCCTGTTTTATTTATATACATATTAATTTGCGGTTATTTTGTATTATTAAAATGTAATTATTGAGAAAAATATATTTTATGAAGGTTAAAATAATTAACAATTCAAATAATCCATTGCCTTCATACGAAACAGTTTTTTCGGCAGGGATGGATTTACGTGCATTTTTAAGCGATGACATTACATTAAAGCCTTTTGAAAGATATTTGGTGCCAACCGGCCTGCACATTGAGCTTCCTTCCGGTTTTGAAGCCCAGGTTAGGCCAAGAAGCGGGCTGGCATATAAGCATGGTATATCGGTGCTTAATACACCCGGCACTATTGATGCTGACTATCGCGGAGAGATAAAGGTAATCCTGGTAAATCTTTCCACCAGTGAATATAAAATCAAAAGCGGCGACAGAATTGCTCAAATGGTTATATCTAAGCATGAAAGAGCAGTACTTGAGTTAGTTGAAGACCTCAACAATACAAAAAGGGGAGAGGGAGGATTTGGCCATACGGGAACAAAATAATTTTGCTGTTTTGTTTTGCATATAATACATTTAAAGTTTTGATTTTTAATAAAGTATATTTATTGACGTTTTTAATTCTTAACCCCTCACTTGCGGAAGAACCCGAATGTTTATTTTACTCCCTTCGGTAGTGAGATTGCTAAGGCTAAGTTCATTATCTTTTGTGAACATTTTGTTGTAAATGAGGGTTTTATCTTAATATGGATGGTAAAAAAATAATATTATATAGTTAAATAAATATATAATATAAAAAAAATTGAAAAGAAAGATTTAAAGATCCGGTTTTATATTTAGATATGTTTTTTGGTTCAGTTTGTTTAATATAACAGATTAATTTAGAAATTAAGATACAATTAGATTATTGTAATTAAAATATAATTTATATGAATATTATTATTCCTATGGCCGGCGTGGGTAAGCGAATGCGGCCGCATACTTTGACTGTGCCAAAGCCTTTAATTTCAGTGGCAGGGAAGACTATAACGGAAAGACTTGTTGAAGAAATTACTAAAGTCATTAATGAAAAGGTGGAGCAAATTGCTTTTGTTATTGGTGATTTTGGTGATAGTGTTGAAAAGGAGCTTTTGGAAATAGCTCAAAAGCATGATGCCAAAGGAAAGATTTATTACCAGGAGGAAGCCCTGGGAACTGCTCATGCAGTGTTTTGTGCAGAACAAGCATTGGAGGGAAAAGTTATCATAGCTTTTGCTGATACTCTGTTTGATGCTGATTTTAAACTTAATGAAAATAATGATGGAACAGTATGGGTGCACCGTGTTGAGAATCCTGAAAGCTTTGGTGTTGTTAAAACCGACGAAAATGGATTCATAACTGAATTTATTGAAAAACCTCAAACTTTTGTTTCAGATCAGGCAATTATCGGAATTTATTACTTCAGAGAGGGAAATATTCTTAAAAAGGAGATTCAATATCTACTGGAAAACAAAATTGTCGAAAACGGAGAATACCAGATTACCAATGCACTTGAAAACATGAAGCAAAAAGGTGTTAAATTCAAAACAGATAAAGTAAATGAATGGCTTGATTGTGGCAATAAAGATGCAATTGTTCATACAAATAAAAGAATTCTTAGCATAAAGAGTAATGAAAGACTTATTGACCCTTCTATTGTTTTGAAAAATTCAACCATTATTGAGCCTTGTTATATTGGTGAAAATGTAAGTATTGAAGATTCTGTTGTCGGCCCTTATGCTTCTATTGGAAATAACACTGTTATTCAACGATGCCTGATAAAAAATTCAATTATTCAAAAAAATTCAACATTGCGCTTTGCTATACTTGATAATGCTATGATTGGCAATTATGTTGAAATATATGGTGATGTGATAGAATCAAGTATTGGAGATTACTCTGTTTGGAAGCACAGAGATTAACAATTTTTGTAAATTTAATCTGTTTCTTTATGGCGATGTTTTAATAACTTTAATTCATATAAAGCGTTGTTATTGTTAGAAAGTATAAAAATTATTTTGATAATATAAAAAATATACATTATTAGATGTTTTAGATAAACTATATTAATACAGATTGACATGAAAAGTAACTTCAGAATATATTTTGGTATAATTATTTTTGCATTTGTAGTTTTTGCAGGGTGTAAAACTGCTGAGGATGTGCCGGAAAAAGAAAAAGAACATATTGAAGTAACTGAGCAGGATAAACTACAAAGCACTGTTTTACTCATTGATGCTTCAAAAGAGAAAATGCTTGAAAATTGGTCTAGAGCGGCTGAGCTTTATACAAAATCTTTGAAAAAGAATCCGGGTAATGCAGCAGCAGCTTATGAGCTTGCAAAAATCCATGCACAGAATGACCAATACGAGAAAGCATTGAAATATGCAAAAAAAGCAGCAGACATTGATCCTTTTAATGAGTATTATGTTCTTATGGCAGCTGATATGTATATTTTAAATGATAAACTTGATAAAGCCCTTGAGATGCATCAAATAATTGCCGACAAGCATCCTGAAGACTTGTCAATGCAATACAATTTGATTGTTGCATATGTACAACTTGAAAAATTTGATAAAGCCCTGGAGGTATTGGATCATATAGAGAAGATGATAGGATTTTCTGAGGAATTAAGTATAGAAAAAATAACGCTGTTTCTTGAAATGGAAATGTATGATAAGGCTATTGAGGAAACAAAAAGGCTTATTTCATTATCTCCCGAAGAACCGCTTTATGTGGAATTTCTTGCCGAAATATATGCTGAAAGAGGTCAGAAAGAAAAGGCTGTAAATTTATATTATGATATTCTTAAGGAAGATCCCGGCAATGCTTTAGCAAGGCTGCAACTTGCCGAACACTACCGACAAGAAGGAAAGCTGGACAAGACTTTTGAGCATCTAAAAAAAGCTTTTCAAAGCCCTGAATTAGACATGGGCAGTAAAACACGCATAATGTTTGCTTATTACAGTGTTTCCGAAGATGATTCTGAATATCTGGAACAAGCTTTCGAGCTTATGGATATTTTAATAGATAAGTATCCTGAAGAAGCCATGATGTTTACTATGTATGGCGACTTTTTATACAGGGAAGAAAAATATGAGAAGGCAAGAAAGATGTTTATAAAATCAACAAAACTTGATCCTGATCAGTATGATGTGTGGGAACAGATGATGTTCACCTCTTTACGATTAGATGATTATGAATTTATTATAGAATATTCTGAAAAAGCTTTTGATTATTTTATAGAACAGCCTACACTTTATTATTTTAGCGGAGTGGCTCATCTGGAGAAAGAAAACTATAAAGAAGCCGTAGAGCTTTTAGAAAATGGCGTAAATTTTGTAGTGGACAATAAACAATTAAAAGGGCAGTTTTATACATTGCTGGGAGGTGCTTATAATAATTTGGAGTTGCATGATAAATCTGATAATGCATATGAAAATGCCCTTGAAATAGATCCTGAAAATACATTAGCTCTTAATAATTATAGTTATTTTCTTGCTTTGCGCAACGAGAATCTTGAGTATGCAAGGGAAATGTCAAAAAAAGCCAATGATCTTGAAGAAAATAATTCGGCTTACCTTGATACTTACGGATGGATATTGTATAAAAAGGGTGAATATGAAGAATCCGAAAAATGGATAAAAAAAGCTATTGAACACTCCGGGGATGATAATGCTGTTATACTTGAGCACTATGGAGATGTTCTTTATAAACTCGGATACAAAGAAGAGGCATTTAATTATTGGAAAAAAGCTCATGAACTGGGTAATGGTTCGGAATTTTTGGAAAAAAAAATAAAAGATAAAAAACTATATGAATAAGTGTCGAAATTTTTCAGACAATAAAACAGCTGTTTTTTTGATTTTGCTATTTATTGTTTTAGCCGGGGGATGCCGGCCAAAAAAAGAAATAAAACCTGTCCACGAAATACCCGATTATAAACCTGAAGAAGTAATAGAAAATTTTAAAAACAACCAATCTGAGTTTGATTGGTTTTCAGCCAGGTTTGCGGGTATGGTTAACTGGGAAAATCAAAAATTTGACATAAGTGGATCAATAAGAATAAAAAAAGATGAAGCTATCTATATTTCTTTATCACCTATGTTGGGTATTGAAATTGCCAGAACAATTATAACCCCGGATTCAGTAAAGTTTTTGAACCGCATCGAGTCTAGTTATTATAAAGGACATATAGGCTTTATAAACAATTTTTTGCAAACTTCCCTGGATTATGACATGCTGCAGGCGATACTTGTGGGAAATGACTTTTCCAACTACACTATAGGCTCTTTTAACACGTCGGAGGATAACGGGCTAATATTGCTTCATGATCCCAAGAGAAAATCATTGGTTAATCCACCCCTACAAACATCTTTGCCTATTAATCAGCATCTATGGATAGATCCTGAGACACATAAAATCAGAAAAAACTCAATTGCCGAAAAATCAACAAAACATTCAATAGAAGCTGAATATAAAGAATTTGAAAATATTGAGGGCGAATTATTGCCCACAAAATTAAGCCTGATGATTTTTAATCCCGTAAAATATGCTGATCTTTCAATAAAATATTTAAGGGTTTCATTAAATGAACCACAACAAATGAATTTCACGGTACCCTCAAGATACGAACCTATAAATTTTGAGTAAAAAAACCTGTTATGGGTATGACTGGAAAAATTATAAGCTTTTTTGATCTAAACTGCAAACAAATTATTTTCTTATTGTTTATTTCAGTATATGCTTTAAATGTTTGTGGTCAAACACGTGAAGACCTGGAAAGAGAGAGACAAAAAATCCGGGAAGAAATGAATTTGACAAACCAACTGTTGGAAGAAACAAAAAAATCAGCAGAAACAAATCTTAATCAACTTGTTATACTTAACAATCAAATAGACCAAAGAGAAGAGCTGTTAAGAAACATTAGTAACAAAATTTCATTTACAAACAGGCAAATAGATAATCATGAACAAGAAATTGAAAAGTTAAATAATGAGCTGGAAGAGCTACGCGAATCATATGCAGAAATGATCCGGTATGCTTATAAGAACAGGGATGCATATCATCGTTTGATGTTTTTGTTTTCAGCTCAAGACTTTAACCAGGCATATATGCGCATGAGGTACATGCAACAATATGCTCATCACAGGAAGCTACAGGCAAAAAAGATAAAAGAAGCTACCGAAATGCTTGATCAGCAAGTCGCTGATCTTGAAGAAAGAAAAAATGAACAACAAGAGCTTTTAGTTGAACATCGTGAAGAGATTCATAAGCTTACCATTGAAAAGGAGGAACAAAGCAAAACAGTTGAAGTATTACGCAGAAAGGAGCAGGATCTAATGGATCAGCTGCAGCATCAGGAACAAGAAGCAGAACAACTATCAGAAGCAATACAGAAAATAATCGAAGAGGAAAGAAAAAGGGCAGCCAAAAAGGCAAAAGCTGAAGGAAGGGCTACACCAACAAAAGCTTTTGAGTTAACTCCCGAAGAGGAGATTATTTCAGATAAGTTTTACGAAAATAAGGGTAATTTACCCTGGCCTTCTGAAAGGGGGATTATTACCAGGACATTTGGTGAGCAAGATCATCCCGTATTGCCGGGAATACGCGTTTCAAATGACGGAATAAATATATCAACCACAGAAGGAGCAAAAGCCAGGGCCGTTTTTGAAGGCATTGTAGTTAGGGTTTTTTCAGTGCCTAGCGGAGATAATGCTGTCATTGTAAGGCATGGAGAGTTTCTGACTGTTTATTCCAACCTGTCAGAAGTGATAGTTAGTAATGGCCAAAGAGTTGATACCAGGCAGGAAATTGGCGTAGTAAGCACTGATCCGAGAGACAGAAAAACAGAATTACATTTGCAGGTATGGAGAGGAAATGAAAAACTTAATCCTGCCGAATGGATTGCAAGAAGATAATAAAACCGGTTTTTATTAACCGCTTATTAAATAGTATTACAGTATATAACTTTTTTAATGATTTATTATATAAAAGTTATAAATTTGCTTTAAATGAAAATAATTGCTTCTATTGTGTAATTAATTGTTAATAAGGGTGTTTTATTTATCAGGGAATTTGCTACCTAATAACAACAGGAATAAAAAAAGCAATAATTTATCAAAATGCCTGATTAACAGTATTTACATTATGGTTTGTTTGGCTTAAGAAGTATTTTCTACTGTTTTTTTGATAGCTGTTAAATACTATTATTATAGGTTTTAGATTGTAAATCAAGTATTTTATTTATTAACGCATACTCAAAATCTTATGAACATGTATTTTATACCATTAATTGGTGGGATAGGACCTACAGAAATAATAATTATTCTTGCGATTGTTTTACTGCTTTTTGGAGGGCGAAAAATACCTGAACTTATGCGCGGATTGGGAAAAGGGATGAAAGAATTTAAGAATGCACAAAAAGATTCAGAAAAAGATCCCGAAAAGGATGATAAAAAAATTGACACTAAAGATGAATAAAACAATTATTTTTATTATTTAATACTACTACAAACAGGATGAGGCGATATAATTTAGTTGTAATATTATTTTTGTTGAGTTTCCCAAATTATTTTTTACCGGCGTTGATTTATGGCTCTGAGCCTTCAGAAAATCCAGATAATTCGAATAGCGAGAATACTCTTTCTATTAAACCTGATGATCCCATAGTAGCTACACTTGACAGTTTGGCAAATCTTAAGGTCTATAAAAACCTTGAATTGAATATAGAATCATTTTCTAAATCTTATTTTGATTTTCCATTAGGTTTCATTCCTGAATATTCCGATTCAGTATATAAGTCCCGTTTTGAGGAACTAGACAGGATGTCACCAATAGACTTCGAGTACAATTCTAGCGTTAAAACTTATATTGACCTATACGGCCGGAATCGTCGTGATCTTACTGAGAGGATTATGGGTCTTGCCGAGTTATACTTTCCCTATTTTGAAGAGCAGCTTGATAAATATAATCTTCCACTGGAGCTTAAATATATTACCGTTATTGAGTCAGCACTTAATCCGGTTGCAAGATCCCCTGCCGGGGCTACCGGTATATGGCAGTTTATGTATGGAACCGGCAGGCTATATGATCTGGAAGTAAACAGCTATGTTGATGATCGTGCTGATGTTATTAAATCGACAGTGGCTGCTTGCCGACATTTTGTTGATTTGTACAATATTTATGAAGATTGGTTGCTGGCAATTGCCGCATATAATTCCGGGGCAGGTAATGTTAACAGGGCTATACGCAGGTCAGGCGGTGCTAAAGATTTTTGGAGCATACGTGGTTTTCTTCCACGCGAAACCAGGAATTATGTGCCTGCATTTATGGCTGTTACATATGTTATGGAGTATTCACATTACCATAATCTGTATCCCTCACCGCCACCTTTTACCGATCTCAATGTTGACACATTGCATATTAATCAAAAACTTAGTTTGCGTAATGTGAGTGAAATTTTGGAAATTCCTCTCGATCACTTACGATACCTGAACCCGTCTTTCAGAAAAAATATCATCCCGGCAAGTGAAAATAATACTTATATCCTGCGTATTCCCCAGGAATACACAGGCAAATTTGTTACTAACAAAGAAAAAATTCATAATTATAAAACTCCTGAAGAGATAAGGCAGGATGAATTGAATGCCAGGATGGAAGAAACTACCGTTCACGTTGTTAGGCAGGGAGAAGTACTCGGCTCAATTGCTCGCCGATACGGTTGTTCGGTAAGAGAAATACAACGCTGGAATAATCTTAGGGGTACTCTTATTCGGCCGGGTCAAAGATTAGTGGTAAGAGCTCCAAAACCAGCAAATACAAATATTGTCACAGATAATAACGTGCATGTTGTGAGAAGCGGCGAAAGCTTAAATATAATAGCTGATCGCTATAACGTTACCACTAGCGACCTGATAATATGGAATAATTTGCCGGGAACAACTATATATCCGGGGCAGCATATTATTGTAAGGCCTTCAGATGACATAGCAGCTCATAATATTGATAGTGAAAAACAAATAAAAAAAGATAAAACAAAGGGTGAATATCAAACGTTTATTTATTACAGGGTTCAGGAAGGAGATACTCTAATGGATATTACAGAGATGCATCCGGGAGTTACGGTTAAACAAATTCGGGAACTTAATAACTTGTCGGGTGAGGTGTTAAGACCGGGGAAAAAATTAAAAATAGCGGTTTGTGGTCAATAACAAGAAAAATTTTATTTTTTATATTTGTTTTCAAGCCTTTATGATTGGTCAGCTATTTTTTTTAAGTTATTTTAAAATGTTTTTTTACTAATATTTTTTTAAAGATGAACAGGTATATTATTTTATTTGTTGTTATTCTTTCAATAATTATTTCTTGTGAAAGACAACCGAGAAAAAAAGCAACAGCATCAGGTCGTACAAGTGAAATGCTTGTTATAATGGAAAAAAAACACTGGGAAGGCAATGAAGGAGAAATAATCAGATACACCTTCGGGGGAGCTCAGCCTATGCTTCCGCAACGCGAACCAATGTTTGATCTCAGGCATGTTGATAAGCCAAATTTTTCTTCAATGTTTGAAACACATCGCAGTATTTTGATGGTTACTATTGATCCCACCCTTGAAAGAGAAAGGATTGAAACCAGGAGAGATGTATGGGCTTATCCACAGCGTGTAGTTACTATATATGCTCCTGATGCCGACCGGCTTGAATCACTTATAGAAAGAAATGAACAACAATTGATTGATATGTATCTTGAAACTGAGCGTGAAAGGCTTATAAATGCATATAAACGAATGTCAAATGAAGATGTTCGCAAGACCCTGAATAATAAATACAATGTAAATCTTCTTGTGCCGCAAGGATATTTTTTGGCCATTCAAAAGGATAATTTTGTATGGTTAAGGCGTACCGGAACAGATGAGGATTTGGAAATGGGGCTTATGTTGACAATACTGCCTTATACTGACCCTGATAAAGATTTTGATCATAATGTTATATGGTCGCGTCGTGACTCAATAACCAGGGAGCATATTTCAGGACAATTGCCTGATAGTTACATGACTACTTATGATGATATTCCTCCCGATTATAAAGAGATTAATTTCAAGGATAGATATGCTGTTAAGTTAAGAGGCTTGTGGAAAATGGAAGGTGATTTTATGGGAGGCCCCTTTGTTAACTATACTATGGTTGATGAATTAACAAACAGGCTTATTAACCTCGATGTTTTTGTTTGGGCTCCTGACTTTGACAAACGTGACTATTTAAGACAACTGGAGGCAATTGTATATACACTTGAATTTCCCGGTGAGGAATATGATTATGAAGAAGATATAGAAGAAGAACCCATTACAGTAAAGCCTGATCAAGAATAAATATTTAGAATTATTCCCCTAATATTATGGGTTTGTTTTGCAATAAAATAACTGAATTTTTTGTGTCTAAAAATTCTGATAAAGAAACCCCCTCTTATTTTCAATTACAACACAAACACATAAATAACCTGGTGGTTTTACCTACCAGGCTGGATATGCTTAAGCAACTTCCCAAAAAATCAATAGTGGCTGAAATAGGTGTTGCTAAAGGCCGTTTTTCCGAAAAAATCTTAAAAATAACAGAGCCTAAAATACTTCATCTTATTGATAGCTGGAAATCAAAAGATTTTGGTTGTAAAGCCAGGCTTTGGGTAGAAGATAAATTTACTGATCAGATTAAACTCGGTACTGTCAAGTTGCATAATGGTAAATCAGTAAGTGTTTTAGAAAAATTCCCTGACAAATATTTTGATTGGGTTTACATAGATACTGATCATACTTATCAGACAACAAAAAATGAACTTGAGAGTTGTAAAAATAAAATAAAAGACGGAGGTATAATAGCCGGGCATGATTATACAACCAGAAATTACCGGGATGGAAGACCTTATGGGGTAGTTGAGGCAGTTAATGAGTTTTGTTACAAATTCAACTGGCAATTTAATTTTATAACTCATGAAACACACCGCCATATTAGCTTTGCTATCAAAGAAATATAATAATAAACCCCGGAAAACATAGCCCAAGGTTAATGATTTGTATCAAAACCGTATAATTTAATAAGCTCATCATATTCCTGCTCAAATGTTGTCAATTGATATGTTATAAAACAACACTTTTATTTAGCCAAAGCTGATTTAGCATTTTGGCGGGGCAGCCTACTCGATTGTAGCCTGAAGGGTTATTTTCTATATTTCTGATAATAAGTTATATAAGTCTATATTCAAATAAACAATTTCTTTTCCAATTTTTTCCGGAACTAAAATTCCCAACTCTTCCATCTGACCTAAATATTTCTTAGCTGTATTTAAACTTTTTAAGTTTTTATCTAATAATCTTTTAGGACTTGTGTAAGGTTGTTCAAATAATTTCTCTACAACTTCTTTTCTAATATGTGGTAACTTATCTTCGACCAATTTTAAGGTTCTGTCAAATAATCTATCAATTTCCTCTATCTTATTTATCGTATATATTGATGTCTCTTTTACTGCATTTAGCATATAAATTATCCAATTTTTCCATTGCCTGCGACTTGTTACTTCATTAAGAAGTTCATAATAATCATCTTTTCTCTTGATAATATAAGCACTTAGGTATAAAATTGGAGTATCCAGTAATTTTTTTTGAACCATAAGTAAAATACATAAAATTCGTCCTACCCTGCCGTTTCCATCACGAAACGGGTGGATTGCCTCAAATTGATAATGAGAAATTGCTAATTTAATTAGCGGGTCGTAATCGTATTTGTTGTCATCATTAATATATTCTATCAGATTATTCAGTTTATCATTTATTATCTTTTTTCCTCTCGGCGGGGTGTAAATCACTTCGCCACTAAGTAATCCGCTTCCCCTTTTCTTTATGACTGTCTCTGTTTGCGGAGGGCGTATTCCATCATTTACATTTTGAATTTCCCGATAAATTTTTATCAGGGAATCAATAGTAAAATTATCATTATTTAATATTTCGGTATAACCTCTCCATAAGGCTTCTCGATATCGTAACACCTCTTTTGCATTACCATTTAGGTATGAATCGTTTACCGTAAGTGATTTATACAACTCATCTTCAGTCGTAAAAATATTTTCAATCTCGGTACTGGCTTTTGCTTCTCTCAATGCAATAGTATTAACCAACATTGACTGATTCGGTAGTTTTCCCGCTAATCCTTTCAATTCTGCTAAGGCTTTATTCGCATTATTCAATGCTTTTAAGACTTCTATCGTGACTACATTTTTATCATCAGGAGGTAATAATGGCAGGTTATTATATGGTTTAGTTCTTTCGTATGGAATAGTTTCTTTTGACATTAGAATTTGTTTTTGTCAAAATTAAGCAAAATTTGACAATTAATTTATTTTTTGTCAAAATAATCAGTATTAAAATCCAATCTGTCAAATTTATTTGATTATTGACGTTTGCCATCACCTACACCTCCGGCTCCCTTAAAGGGGAGAACCCCGCCACACGTGGGTTGGCATTGCGGCTGTCTCGTCCTAAATTGGTATTTAAACCAAAAAAAGCTTAACGCTTGTCGGGGAGCACTTTGCTGAGCAGTAACCTTATTACCTTAATAGCACATGGATAACACCCAATACACAAACCTTATTTTACCTTATTAGCTTATTTAGCTTTTTTTAAACTAATAATAAGGTAATAAGGTTACGAAAGTGGGGTATTGTAGCTTTTCTACTAAGGTAATTAGGTTTGTGTATTGTTTTGTTTTCGTTTTTGATTATCATTCATTTTATATAAAGTTTAAACTTATGTTTTAAATTGATCAAAGTTTAAACGTTTCAACATACTGATGATTTAATGTTGCGAAAAATTGGCGATTGTAAGTTAATGTTTACTGCTGAACATAGTACCGACATCAATTAGTTTTTTGAGCATAAATAAAAAACCACATACAGAATTATTCCATATGTGGTTTTTATGTTGCTCCCCCTCCTGGACTCGAACCAGGGACCCTCTGATTAACAGTCAGATGCTCTAACCAACTGAGCTAAGGAGGAATATGTTTTGATATAAATCGAAAAATAATTTATATCTTGCTGAAAAAGCAAGCGCAAATTTAATAAAATTTTATTAATCAAATAATACTTTTTTTAAAAAACAGTAAATTATTTTAAGCATAATGGTTAAATATTATTTTTAGTTGGCGGGTGGTAAAGCTTATTTTCACTTACCGGGTTTTAATTATATGTAGCCAACGTTTTTTGTATTAATTACAAAATGCAATAAAATATGATGGTTATTATGAGGCAATAACCAGGAAATATTTCTTTTTACCTCTTTGCACCAGCACATATTTTGAGTTAAGCAGGTCGTTTTCGGAGACAATATATGTGTTGTTGACTTTTTGTTTGTTTATACTGATAGAGCCTTCTTTGAGGGCTCGGCGTGCTTCACCTTTAGAGGGAAGTATTCCGGTTTTTTCGGATAAAAATTCAACAACCGGTATTGACTGTTGCACCTGGTTTTTATCCAGTTTATACTGGGGCACTCCTTCGAAAACCGATAGAAGGACATCTTCGGGCAGTTTCATCAGTGTATCTGTAGTTCCTTTTCCAAATAGAATCTCTGATGCTTCAACGGCTGTATTATATTCTTCTTTACCGTGAACTCTTACGGTAATATCTTTTGCCAGGGTTTTTTGCAGTTTTCGCAATCCCGGTTCTTTAAGGTGTTCTTCGATGAGGTGTTGGGTTTCTTCTTTTGAAAACAGGGTAAATATTTTAATATACCTTTCAACGTCTGCATCGCTGCAATTGAGCCAGAACTGGTAAAAGTGGTATGGTGAGGTATAGCGCGGGTCTAACCAGACGTTTCCTTGTTCTGTTTTTCCGAATTTGTTGCCGTCGGCTTTAGTAATCAGCGGGCATGTGATAGCATAAGCTTCTCCGCCGGTAGTTCGCCGTATCAGCTCCGTTCCCGAGGTAATGTTTCCCCACTGGTCGGATCCGCCCATCTGGAGTTTGCAGTTTTTGGTATTGTAAAGATGCAGAAAATCATAAGCCTGTATTAGTTGATATGAAAATTCGGTAAAAGACAGCCCTGTTTCCAGCCTGGTCTTTACCGAGTCTTTAGACAACATATAGTTGATTGTAAGCTTTTTACCTATATCGCGCAAAAATTTGAGAAAAGAAAAATCCTTCATCCAGTCGTAGTTGTTAACTATTTCCGCCTTATTTTTTGGCGAGTCGAAATCAAGGAATTTTAGCAGCTGTTTTTGTATTGCTTTTTCGTTATGTCGCAGCACTTCTTCCGACAGCAGTGCACGTTCTTCGGTTTTCCCGCTGGGGTCGCCAATCATACCGGTAGCCCCGCCTATCAGCGGTATTGGCTTATGCCCCGCTTTCTGAAAGTGCTTTAGCATCATTATAGAAACTAAATGCCCTATATGAAGCGAATCAGCTGTTGGGTCAATACCCACATAAGCCGTGGTCAACTCTTTGCTGAGCTGCTCATCGGTGCCGGGCGTAATATCATGAAGCATTCCTCTCCATTTCAGTTCTTCAACAAATGTCATGTCTATTGGTTTATTTATCAGCTATTTAGCCGGTGTTTGAAGTTGAGTGTTTTTTTATATAAGAAAGGTCAAAATTACACTGTAAGATAAAAAAAATCTAATTTTTTAGAGATTATTTTTCAGGAAATCGGAAAAGCTGATTTCTGCACAATAATTCTCTGTTTTGTTTAAAAAAAGCTTTTTAAACTTTTTTCTCATATAAAACCAACCTATTATAATTGAAAATAAAAATCCCATACAACAATTGTTATTGTTGCTAAAAAATGCGGCAATAATCTGTAATTAAATCAATTAAGCA
>PUKZ01000057.1 GCA_003550725.1 Bacteroidales bacterium
GACAAATAGATAGCAATAAAACAGAGCTGGAGAAATAAGATGGTCTGGCTACCGGGATTTGAACCCGGGACCTCTTGCTCCCGAAGCAAGCGCGCTACCAAGCTGCGCCATAGCCAGACTTTATATTGATATGATTATATCATAGGGCCCTTTTAAGCACAAGAGCAGAAGCCCTCTTTTAAATGTTTAAAACATTTTCAAACTCTTTCAACAATTGTCCTGCTGCAATTTTACACTAAGCGCGGGAAAGCAGTTATTAAGGGAGAGCATTTTTGGCATGGAATTTTTAGGGCTTTTTCAGTTCCGGGAACTTTTCTTCCAAGAATGAAGAATCCAGATGAAGGCTGCAAATTCGAGGTTTCGGACAAATTTTATAAATCTGTGAAGAATTCTGATATCCCTTGAGATGAAAAAATGCTTTTGATATAATTTTATATTGAAGTTTGATGAAACATATTAAATAAAGGAGGGATTTTTAAATATGAATTATTCCTGGTTGAAAAAATCTTTTATAGGGGTTTTAGTGGCGGCCTTTGTTCTTGCCGGAGCGGTCCAAGTTGCTGCTGAGGAAGATACTCTGGTAATTGGTCAGGGAGCAGATGCTCCCGGTCTTCATACGCTGGTTGAAGTTGATATACCGGCTTTTGAGAGGATTAATCTCATCAATGAGCCTCTCTTTGTAATTGATTACGACCTTTCCCTGAAACCAGGCCTGGCAACAGACTGGGAGATAAGCGATGATGCTATGCAGATTGATGTTGAGCTGAGAGAGGGAGTTGAATGGCATCATGGTGGGGAAATGACTGCTGAGGATGTAGCTTATACCTTTGAATGGATTCTGGATGAAGATACTCCGGCAGCCAATCGAGATCTTTTTGAAGCAATCGGGGATATCGAAATTGTTGATGATTATAATGTAATTTTCCATCTGGATGAGCCCTACACTTTTCTGGTAAACAATATGGCAAGAGTCGGGGTTATTCCTGCTGAATATCACGAAGAAGTTGGCTACCAGGAATTTCAGCAAAATCCCAGCGGAACCGGACCCTATATTCATTCTGAATGGGCAGATGATGATTATCATATCTTAGAGGCCAATGAGAATTACTGGGGAGAAGAGCCCAACTTTGAATATGTAGAGTTCCGTCCAATTCCGGAAGATTCTTCCCGTCTGCTAGCCTTTGAGGCTGGAGAAATAGATATGTATCACGGGGGAGTAGTACCCGATGAAATTGATCGCCTGGAAGCAGATGAGAATGTAGATGTCCACCGCACCGGAGGAACCGGTTATGACTATGTGGGCTTTAATAATAATGTAGTAACCGACAAAAACCTCCGCCGGGCTATCTCCTACAGTCTGAACCGTGAGGCTATTGTGGAGCATGTCATGGGAGGAATTGGCATGCCCGGACAGAGTCAGCTGACTCCTGATATGTTCCATTATCATGATGAGCTGGATTTTGTCAGCTTTGATTCTGATAAGGCTGAAGAATATCTGGAGGAAGTCGAGGAAATGCCTGATCAGCTCAGAATCTTTACCAATGAAAACCCGGTTAGAATGCAGATTGCCGAGGTGCTGGCCTATGAACTGGGTGAGATTGGTATCGATGCTGAGGTGAATATTGAAGAGTGGGGTGCTTTTCTGGACAGAGTTTATGATACTGATGATTATGAGATGTTCATTCTGGGCTGGGCCGGTCAGGTAGATCCTGACAGAGCCTCCTACCGCCAGTTCCACAGCGAGGGGACAGCAAATCATATAAACTTTGCAGACGAAAGGATGGATGAGCTCTTAGAAGAGGGACGGGCTGTTGACCCCAATTCCGAAGAATCCAAAGAAATTTACTGGGAGGTTCAGGAGATACTCAATGAAGAGCAGCCTAAGATGTTTGTTAGCTACAGCGAAGAGGTAGCTCTGGTGCAGCCCGAATTTGAAGGTTTTGAAGTTCATCCCTATGCCGCCAATGCCTGGCTCCAGATTGTTGATGAGGTAGAAAGAGTTGAGCAGTAAGCTGACTTGATTTTTATCAGGACAAATAGTTGATTTGAATAAATCGACCAGGGTTAAGGGGAGTCTGCCCTTTAACCCTGGTTTTTTATTGGTTAGCAATTATTGCCATTTACTAATAAAAAATCAAAACAATGAATGCTAATATATTAATAATACAGCTCCATAAAATTAAATATATAAAATAGAAAATTAATATTCTTAATATTTCTAACTAAATCTTGACTTTGATATAGGGGATGTGATATAATAATCAAGTAAACATTTTTATTTAAAAACTTGGAGGAGGGTTAAACTAAATGAAGCATTCTTTTATTGGCAAGGCTTTGGTACTTATGCTGGCTTTGACCTTTGTAATTGCTGGCGGTGTCGGGATTGCTGCTGAGACTTTGGTTATCGGACAGGGAGCAGATGCTCCTGGTCTTCACACTCTGGTTGAGGTTGATATTCCGGCCTTTGAGAGGATTAATTTGATCAGTGAGCCTCTTTTTGTAATTGATTATGATCTGAGCTTAAAGCCTGGACTGGCTACTGACTGGGAAATTAGTGATGATGCCATGAGAATCGATGTCGAATTAAGAGAAGGCGTACTCTGGCACAATGGTGATGAGTTTACCTCTAAAGATGTAGCCTATACCTTTGAATGGATTCTGGACGAAACTACTGAAGCAGCCAACCGTGACCTTTTTGCTGCTATCGATGAGATTGAAATAGTCGATGATTATAATGTTATCTTTCACCTTTCTGAGCCCTATACCTTTCTGGCTAATAACATGGCCCGGGTAGGGGTAATTCCGGCTGATTACCACGAAGATGTCGGCTATCAGGAATTCCGCCTTAATCCAATAGGAACAGGACCCTACATGCATGATGAATGGGCCGAAGATGACTTCCATCGTCTGGTAGCTTTTGATGATTACTGGGGTGGAACTCCTAACTTCTCCGAAATAATGTTCCGTCCTATACCTGAGGATTCTTCCCGTCTGCTGGCCTTTGAGGCTGGAGAGATCGATATGTATCAAGGTGGGGTAGTTCCCGATGAGATAGATAGACTGGAAGCAGATGAAAATGTAGCGGTTTACCGTACCGGAGGTACAGGTTATTCCTATGCCGGGTTTAATAACAATGTAGTTACCGATAAAAACTTTAGACGGGCTATATCTTATACTCTGAACAGGGAGGCAATTGTTGAGCATGTTATGGGCGGAATCGGTATGCCTGGCCAGAGTCAGATGACTCCTGATATGTTCCACTTCCATTCCGAGCTGGATTTTGTTACCTATGATCCAGAAAAAGCTCAGGAATATCTGGAACAGGTGGAAGAGATGCCTGATCAGTTAAGGATATTTACCAATGAAAATCCGATAAGAATGCAGATTGCTGAAATTATGGCCTATGAAATTGAACAGATTGGTGTGGATGTTTCAGTTACCATTGAAGAGTGGGGAGCCTTCCTGGATAGAATTTACGATACTGATGATTACGAGATATTTATTCTGGGCTGGGGCGGACAGGTTGATCCTGATCGCGCTTCCTACCGTCAGTTCCACCGGGATGGTACTGCCAATCACATTAACTTTGAGCATGACAGGGCTACTGAACTTGTAGAGATGGGCAGAGCTATTGATCCTAATTCAGAAGAATCCCGGGAAATTTACTGGGAACTTCAGGAGATTCTCAATGAAGAGCAGCCCAAGATGTTTATCAACTATACTGAAGAGGTAGCTCTGGTGCAGCCCGAATTTGAAGGCTTTAGAGTTCATCCCTATTCTGCCAATGCCTGGCTTCAGGTTGTCTTTGATGTAACCAGATAATTTGCAGAAACTGGCAGAAGATAAGGAATTTGTTTAAATTAACAGCTAAAACACCGGCTCTGCCGGTGTTTTAGCCTTCTTTTGGCTGTTTAATTATCAGGAAAAGTCTCTTTGGCATATGGAAGCTCAGTGAAATCAGATTATCTGTCTCAGAAATTTTTTATTTGCCATTTTAATCTTCTTATTTTTATATTATAATAAAAGATAAGTTGGTTTTCTTTATTGTCTTCGGTAGTATTAATCCAATTATTTACTACTAATTTTTGAGGAAGGGGTTCGAAAGAGCATATGTCTAAATATATTATTAGACGACTGCTAAACCTGATATTGATATTGCTGGGGGTATCTATTATAGTATTTATGCTGGTTTATCTGGCACCCGGTGATCCTATCAGGATTATGCTGGGAGAAGATGCCAGTCCAGCAGAGGTGGAAAGGTTGAGAGAGGTTTATGGACTGGATCGGCCGGTTCATATCCAGTATGGGATGTGGCTGGGTAATGTGCTGAGGGGTGATCTGGGGACTTCAATCCGGCAGGGTCGTCCGGTTACGACTTTGATTTTGAACCGACTGGGGGCGACTTTTGAGCTTGGTTTTGCCTCGTTGATTATTGCGGTGCTGATATCGATACCGCTGGGAGTGCTGGCCGCCTTGAAGCACTCCAGCTGGCTGGATTTCACCACCATGGTGGTAGCTCTGATTGGCATCTCCATGCCTGGATTCTGGCTGGCTTTAATGCTGTTAACCCATGTGGCGCTCCATGTTGATTTTTTTCCTCTCTTTGGACGAGGTGCCTCCTTTGCCGGGGGCTTCAGCCAGCTTTTAAACGAAGGAAGTTTTACCGAGTTCTATGATGCTTTTCGCTATGTTTTACTGCCAGCTTTCTCCCTGGGAACTGCTTCAGCTGCCCTGCTGACCAGGCTGACCCGCTCCAGCATGCTCGATGTGCTGAGGCTGGATTATATCAGGACAGCCCGGTCTAAGGGACTGGGAGAAAGAGTGGTTGTTTTTAAACATGCCTTAAGGAATGCCCTGCTCCCGGTTGTAACGGTTCTGGGGCTGCAGCTTGGTGTTATGCTTGGAGGGGCGGTTATTACCGAGACTGTTTTTGCCTGGCCCGGGATAGGAAGGTTGATTGTTAATTCAATAAGTCAGCGGGACTTCCCCATAATACAGGCCGGAACTTTGATGCTGGCTACAGGATTTACTGTTATTAACCTGCTGGTTGATCTGAGTTATGCCTGGCTTAATCCCCGGATTAGATACGATTGATCTACTGCAAGGGAGGACATAAATAATAATGGATACAAAAAAGAAGCTTTTAAGCAGCAAGCAGGCAATTGTCGGTGTTATACTGATTGGTATAATGGTTTTAATAGCAATCTTTGCCTATCAGCTAGCCCCCCATGACCCCTATGAACAGAATCTCTTTCTCCGGTATCAGTCTCCCGGAGGAATTGGAGGAGAATATATCCTGGGAACTGATAATCTCGGCCGCTGCCTTTTAAGCCGTTTGATTGTGGGCACCCGGATCTCTCTTTTGGTTGGTTTTGTGGCGGTGGGCGGTTCACTGATTACTGGAGTAATTCTGGGGGCTCTGGCCGGCTATATCGGCGGCTGGGTTGATGAGGCAATTATGAGACTTATGGATGTAATTCTGGCTTTCCCGGCCATTCTGCTGGCGATCTTTATTGTAGCTGTTCTGGGGCCGGGAGTGGTAAATGCCATGTTTGCCATTGCTATAGTTAGAATTCCTTCCATGGCCCGGGTTACCCGCAGTCAGGTGCTGGGTCTTAAAGAAGAGGAATTTGTTGAAGCAGCTCAGGCTATTGGTGCTTCTAATTTTAAAATTCTTTTTGTTCATATCCTGATGAATGGTTTTGCCCCCATGATGGTTATAGCTACTCTGGGCATGGGGACTGCCATAGTAACCGAGGCAGGCTTAAGTTTTCTGGGGCTGGGAGCCCAGCCTCCGGTAATCAGCTGGGGCCGGATGCTGGCTGGTGCCCGGGATGCTTTGAGAAGCGCCCCTCATGTCACCACCTATTCTGGTCTGGCTATAGTGCTGGCCGTGCTCGGTTTTAACCTGCTGGGAGATGGCCTGAGAGATGTCTTTGATCCCAAGCTTGGTAAAAATAGATAGAAGCGCAAATTTGAATTTGTTGGCTGTCTGCTGGCTATAATTACTGCATTTTTTATAGTTTAAGATCATAAAGATTTAGATAATCGGAATCTAGAGATAAAAAAATAAAATCTAGAAAGAGCACAAAAAATTAAACAACGATTAATTGCCCCCCGGGTTGACAGGGGGCAATTAATATGCTATATTCTTTAGTATGATAAATAACTAAAGCAAAGATTTATTTGCTGATTTATCTATGTTTTTGGTAAAATGACACGGCCCTCTGGGTCAAACAGTAGAGGAAAATTAAGCTGTATATTTTTAAAGTAAAGATAGTTTAAACACGATTTGAGGTAAAATAAAAACTGCTGGATCAGGGGGATAATAATGACAGC
>PUKZ01000017.1 GCA_003550725.1 Bacteroidales bacterium
AGCAGATATAAAAAAGACTATTGACAAAGAAAAATGGGTAAAATTTCCGAATTTTTCCCTTTACATATGTTTGCAACATCAATTTTTTTGAAATAAAAAATCAATTTAGAAATTTAGGTTATAAGTAAAACCTTTGCAAATATAAAAGCAATTTTGTCGGCCAATATTCTCACTCCTTAAGTGTTTCAATTTAATAAACTTAAATTAACAATCTGTTATTACAATAATATTGCATCTTAAGTTTGGATATTTAAATTTTTAGTAACGGGTAATCCCTAAAATTCGGGATCACCTGTTACTATTATGTTGTGAGATTGCTGGGGCAAAAGCCTCATTATTTTGTGAACCTTTGGTTTATGAGGGTTTTATTTGTATAAAACTTTTTTATGACTCTGGTTTTTAATTATTTAGTTTTCATTAAGCACTTCCCTGACTTTTCCTTCTATCTCGTCCAATAACTCGGGGTTATCGTTAAGCAGTTGCTTAACGGCATCTCTGCCTTGTCCTAATTTGGTATTTCCATAACTAAACCACGAACCGCTTTTTTTAACAATATTGTGTCCTGTAGCCATATCTAAAACTTCACCTGTTCTGGATATTCCTTCGCCATAGATAATATCAAATTCGGCCTGGCGAAACGGAGGGGCAACTTTGTTTTTAACAACTTTAACCCTTGCCCTGTTTCCAACCACGGTATCACCGTCTTTAATCTGGCTGAGCCTTCTAATATCAAGCCTGATGGTTGCATAAAACTTCAATGCATTTCCACCGGTAGTTGTTTCGGGGTTACCAAACATAACACCAATTTTTTCTCTCAGCTGATTAATAAATATACAGCAACTGTTAGTTTTATGAACAGTGCCAGACAATTTGCGCAATGCTTGTGACATAAGCCTTGCTTGCAGGCCCATCTTAGAGTCACCCATATCGCCTTCAATCTCGCTTCTGGGAGTCAGGGCAGCCACAGAGTCGATAACTATGATATCAATAGCACCTGATCGTATAAGATTCTCGGTTATCTCAAGGGCTTGTTCGCCGTTATCAGGTTGACTCACAAGTAGATTTTCTATATCAACGCCAAGCTTAGCAGCATAAGAACTGTCAAATGCATGCTCAGCATCAATAAATGCAGCTATGCCACCCTTTTTTTGAGCCTGTGCAATGGCATGTATCGCCAAAGTAGTTTTACCCGAAGCTTCCGGACCATATATTTCAATAACCCTGCCACGTGGAAAACCTCCCGTGCCAAGAGCATTATCAAGTGCAATTGACCCTGAAGGTATAGTTTCAACTTTTACCACAGCAGAGTCTCCAAGCTTCATAATAGAACCCTTACCATATGACTTTTCAATATTATCAAGGGTAGCCTTCAAAACCTTCTGCTTTTCAGTGCTTTCGTTTTTTGTCTTTTCTTTACTCATATTATTAATACTAATTAAGGTTTTACATGTTGACCATAAAATATACTATCAAAAATACCATATATTTGGAATTCATCATAATGAAAATAAAAAAAGTTGCTGACAAAAAGCAACAACTTTTCTATTATCAAAAAAAGATGCAATTCGCATACATCTTTTTAGCATCAAAATGTATAATAAATAATGCTTATAATTACTTTTTTGAAAAAAACAGTTTTCTTAGCCTCAAATATTTAATAATCAATTATTTATCAAGATCTAATATTTGATTTGTATGCTTTTTGGTATCAACTTTTTTAATAACTTCGTCAATAACCCCGTCTTCATTAATAACGAAAGTAGTACGATGAATACCGTATTTTAACTTTCCCATAAACTTTTTCTTACCCCATACCCCGTAATTTTCGAGTATTTCTTTTTCGGTGTCCGCAATCAAAGGAAATGGCAGATTATTCTTTTTTATAAAATTTTTATGCATTTTTTCAGAATCAGCACTCACACCTACAACAGCATATCCTTGATCTAATAGCACATTGTAGTTATCGCGCAGGTTACATGCCTGAGCAGTACAACCGGGGGTACTGTCTTTTGGGTAGAAATATAAAACCAATTTTTTCCCTTTAAAATCATCGATGGAAACCGGATTACCATCCTGATCATTTCCTTTAAAATATGGAGCTTTATCACCCGCTTTTAAATGTGTCATAATAAAAAAATTTGTTAATAAAATAAACTATCAGTAAGCAATAAACAAAAGGAAAATAAAAATGTTCATAGTCATTTTTATGATCAATTAACTGCATAAGCTGCCGGCAATAGTATAATACATCTTTTTAAGTTAACAAACTATCTATTAACAGATATATTAACTAAAAAACAACACACCTTATACTTTATAAGCTTACAGGGCTAAACTTTAACTCCTGATTTTGAAATATTTTTCTGAAAATAACGGCACACCGGTTTTATTTGGCACACTTCACAGTTTGGTTTTCTTGCTTTGCAGATATAACGCCCGTGCAATATAAGCCAGTGATGGGCAATAGCCAGTTTATTCTCAGGAATATGCTTTACTAGTTGATTTTCTGTATCAAGAGGTGTTTTTGCGCCTGTTGTTAAGCCTATTCGTGCAGATACTCTGAAAACATGCGTGTCAACAGCAAGAGCAGGCTTATTATAAATTACTGAGGCTATGACGTTTGCTGTTTTCCTCCCGACACCCGGCAATTTCATTAAATCTTTTGTTTCGCCCGGCATAATACCATTAAACTCATCCCTGATTTTTCTCGCCATGCCAATAAGATTACGGGTTTTGCTATTTGGATAACTACAAGATTTGATAATTTTATATACATCTTTTTCATTGGCATCGGCCAGGTCAAACAAAGTCGTAAACTTTTCAAAAAATGCCGGGGTAATTGAATTAACACGTTTATCAGTACATTGTGCCGACAAAATAACTGCTACAATTAACTCATAAGGAGTAGAATATTTTAGTTCGGTTTTGGCATCAGGGTTATTTTTTGAAAAATAATCAATTATAAATTCAAATCTATCTTTTTTTGTTATACGTGTTTTTCCGGTATTCATTTATTTTAAAATTATCAAAACTCAAATCCAACCATTTTGCCTTTTTTCATTATAAGCTCGTCATCAAAATACACATCGGGTTCTTTAACCAATCCATCAAGATGGCTGCTCACCGATATTTTTCCACCCATTGTAAGATTATTGCCAAAAGCTACATGTATAGTCCCAAAAACTTTTTCATCTTCAAGTATTTGACCCGACAACTTGGCTTTATAATTCGTTCCTATACCAAATTCAGCAACAGCCCGTGATTCACGCCCCGATTTATCAAACAATTCTTTAAGTTTATCGGCTTCTTTACCACCGCTGATCTTCTCTGCAAATCCATCGACAACATCAATAAAAATAGGATTGTCAACAATACCAATGCCCGCCATCGAACCATCAATTACAACAGTACCTTGCGATTGATCTTCCCATGGTGCCAAAAATACTTCTCCTGAAGGCAAGTTGCCGCTTTCTCCTTTATTACGCAAAACACCCCTGCTAGGAATTATTTTTCGTCCTTTAACAGGCATACTGATATCAGTTCCCTTTTCTGTAACAACTCTTATCGTTTCAACAACCTTCAGCTTATCTGCAATAAAATCAGTGAGTTTTATTATCCTGTCGTAATCAGCGTTAAGACATCTTGACATCATATCGGCATTGATCCCCGGCATAGTACCAATTCTTACACCATACTTAACAGCATCACGCCTTGCATCAGTATGAGTTAACGACTTGGATGTAGGGCATACCACTACATCAACCATTTTCATCAACTTTGAAACGGCTACAGGTGGCTCTTCACCATTTATCTGTCTTGATTTAATCTCAAGCAATAAAGATTCTTTACATAACTCTTTACCGGCCAAATGTAACGATTGCCCTATCTCAAGCTTATTCTCATCAGTAATTATTAATAAAGTTTCATCGGGTTGCAACCCCATGCAATCGCGTAAAGCAATCATGGCAGCATCGCGCAGTTCTTTAGAAATATTATCTTGCATAAAACATTACTTTTTAATAAAACATTTTTATTTTTGAATATAAATTAAAAAACAATGATACAAAAAATTTTCCCTATATTATTCTTATTTGGTTAATTATTTGTTTATAAATTTAAATTATTCAAATGAAACATTTTATACAAATAATCTTATTATTGCTGCTATTTTCCGGCAATGCATTATCGCAGAAAGTTTACAGTGTAGACTACTCTCACCAGGCTGATGTTAATGTTTTTGTAGTAGATTACCGTCATCAGGCTGATCTGTGTGTTTATAAAGTCGGCTATCGTCATCAGGCCGGCAAAAATAATGGAAATTGGTTTTTTACCGATTACAGGCATCAGGCTGATAAAACCATTTACTTTGTTAACCATTCACATCAGGCAGACGTAAAAATATACTTTGTTGACTACAGGCATCAAGCTGGTTGGGAGAATAATTCAAAGAAGCACTTCTTTTATTAAATATTCTTTTATTAAATATAAAAGCAAAATTTTTATTTTTTTATACTATTCTTTAAGTATCATTTTTATGCCTTATGAAACGGTTTTATTTAGTTACTAAATGGTAATAGGGTTACCCATATAGAAGTCGATTATTTTGACTCTGAAAATAAACTCATATTTTGCTTGCAGCAGCTCTGATTCAGCAGAAGCAAGCCTGTTTTTTGCATCATTATATTCGATTGGATCAGCCATTCCAACATTAAATCTTTGTTCAGTATATTTAAAGCTTTCTTCAAGGGCTTCGACATTTTTTTCGGTTGCTTCGTGTTTTTTAAGTGCGGCAAGTGCATCGGCATGTGCTTGCTGTATTTCTTTAAATAGTTGGTTTCGAATATTTTGGCTTGACAGCTTACTGTTTTCAAGTGCTATTTTTGAACGGCTAATTCTGTTACGTGTTTGTAAGTTGTTAAAAACAGGAATAGACAAATAAAATCCTATTGACCTGTTCAGGTTATCATCCAATTGGTCTATAAAAGGTTTGATTTGGGTTTGATAATCAACCGAAGGGCCGTAAACTAACTCATTACTTTCTGTCCAACCTATTTGCTGTTCTGTAATAGTTTTATCAATTATTTCCCTGCTTGCACCTGAATATCCGGTTCCATAAGAGCCCTGCATTGAAAGCATAGGATATCTATCTCCGCGTGCAATTTCTACATCTTTTTCAGCAGTCATAACACGTACCTGCGAAGCTTTAACATTAGGTTGATCATTAACTGCAATATTGTATATTTCAAGAGGCGACAAGTCTGTCATCTTATCAGCACTAATATCGATATCGGGTATATCTATACGGAAATCTTCTATATCACGAAGGTCTAGTAATTGCGCCAGGTTAAGATATGCCATTTGCAAACTGTTTTTTGCATTAATTAGCTGAAGCTCTTCTGAGGCTGCCTGCGCTTCAATAGTATACAAATTGCCTCGTGGCAATGTGCCGGCTTCTACAAGCTTTCTGGTGCGTTCTGCCTGCTGACGTGTGATTTCAAGCTGGCTTTCAGACACTTCGACAAGCTCTTTGTTAAACAAAATCTCTAAATAAGCCGATGCAATCCATAATGAAATGTCATTTTTAACAGCATCAACATCAAGTTTGCTGACATCAAGTTCAAGCTCACTTTTCTTAATGGAATTAGTTATTTGAAAACCGCTAAATAAAACTACTCCTGATGAAAGACCAAAATTGTTGGACCTCACCCTTTCGGTTGCAAATTCATTAGTAAAAGGATCTATAGTTCTGCCATAATTGTAGCCGTGTGTTGCATTCAGGTTTAAATTCGGGAATCTTTCCGATTTGCTTTGTAAAAGATTTTCCCGGGCAATATCTATACCAAGCCTTTGCTGACGTAAACTCAAATTATTCTGATGAGCATATTCTATACATGCTTCAAGAGTCCATAACTGCTGTTCAGAAACAGCTTTAGCTGTAAAAATAATGCTAAGGGAAAAAATTAAACTCAGTAATACTTTTGATTTATTAACTATAAAAACCACCATTTAATAATAATATTTAAAGATTAATAATAAGTCATTTAATTTGTTATTAAACTCTTTGTTTAATATTTGTTTCCTGATCAACACCCTTTATTATTTCAATATTTATTCCATCAGAAATACCGGTTTTGATATATTGTTTTTCAAACTCCTGGGGTTTGGTTTCTATTTCAACATAGACACTATCGCCTTCAAACCCTAATAAGCTTTCTTCTATAGCCAAAACGTTATCCCTGCGGTCGAGAACAATATCTGCTGTAGCGCTGTAGCCTGCCCGTATAAAATAATCCTTGTCAAGATCGACGGCTGCGCGTATTTCAAACTGTATTGCCCCGCTTTCTTCCACGCCTTTGGGTGATATATGTTCAAGAATAGCTACAAATTCTGTTTCATCAATAGCTCCGATATTCAAAATCAGCTCCATGCCTTCACTTATTTTTCCGACTTCCGACTCATCAACTTTTCCTTTAAACACCATTTCATTCATGTCAGCAACAGAAACGATAGTAGTGCCTTCATTGAAATTGTTTGTTTCTATTACCGAATTTCCGATTTCAACCGGGATATCAAGCACCATTCCGTCGATAGTAGATCGAACAAGGGTATTAGTGGTTTCACCTGAGGTTTTACTCACCCCATCCCTTATAAGCTGAAGATTATTTTCGGCAGATTCAAACTCTTCCCTGGCATTTTGGAGAGAAATACGGTATCTAATATATTCCGATTCGGGAATAACCTGTTTATCATATAGATGTTTTTGTCTTTTATAATTTATTTCAGCTTCTTCCAAAGCAATATCAGCACGCTTAACCCTGCTTTCAGCAGCATTGAGATTTATCATATCAGGTACTATACGGATGCGGGCAATTACCTGACCGGCCTTTACCATATCTCCCTCGGTAACATAAATTTGATCAATGATACCGGATATGGTCGGTTTAATTTCAATTTCATTGCGCGGTACTACAGATCCTGTTGCAACTGTTTTAAGTATTATATCGGTATAAAAAGGTTGCGTAGTGGTATAAACAACAGGGCTGCTTTTGGATTTGGAATATAAAAATGCAACTGTTCCGAAAAATATTCCAATTATTACAATGATAACAAAGACTCTGATAAATTTTTTCATGACTTTAATTATTATTTGATAGTGGTTTTTTAATTATTATTTTTTATTATTAAATTCAAAATTTACAAATCGCAATACCAGCAAAAAAACAGATAACAATGAGTTGAAAAATGTCCGTTTTTTTTTACAGATTAAAATTATCTTGATTGGTTTTAATAAACATTATTCATCTCTAAGCGCATCAATTGGTTTTATTTTCACTGCTCTTTTAGCCGGCATAAATCCGGCCAGGGCTCCTGCCAAAATAAGTATTACAAGTGCAATAACTGCAACATTAAAATCCACGCCGGGGTTTAAAAACCCTTGATTTACGCCACCATTTGCCTGAAGGGCAGTATTAACAAGTTCAAGTAGAAATACAGCCAGTACCAACCCGAAATAACCCGCAATAGTTGTTAAAAAAACTGATTCTGTCAGTACCTGGCTAATTATCTTTAGGGGTGTTGCACCTAAAGCTCTTTGGATGCCGATCTCTTTTGTTCGTTCTTTCACTACAATGAGCATAATATTGCTGATACCAATAACCCCTGCCAACAAAGTTCCAATTCCGACGATCCATACCAGCATATCAATCCCAAAAAACAACCCTGTTATTTTCATGAATTCATCTTCAAGGTTAACGCCCGAAATTGCCTGCTTATCATGCGGTGCAACTCTGTGTCTTCTTTTAAGCAGATCTTTTGCTTTTTGATCAACCACACTGGCTGGTATATCATCTTTAGCAGTAATAGCAAGCCAACCAATCACATCGCCGTAATTATAGGTTCTCTGCAGTGTCGTCAGAGGTATATAGATGCTTTGGGCTTTATCACCTCCAAAATTGACGTTACTGTTAAGGGGGCTAAAAACCCCGATAACCTGAAAATAAACTCCATTTATACGAATGTATTCGCCAAGGGGATCTTCATCTTCTTCAAACAATATTTCATAAACCATTTCGCCTATTACGGCAACTTTTCTGTATTGTTTTATATCAAAATTATTAAGAAACCTTCCTTTATTTATACGCACCGGGTCAATAAGATTCCATTCAGGGTAGTCTCCGTTTATTGTAAAAGAGCCTGTTTTCAAACCTCTAACCACATTATCGGTAGATGAAGTTCCACCCCGAGCCTGCAATCTGGGTGCAATAACTTCTATCTCGGGTATATTATTTTTAAGAGCATTAATATCATCATTTCTAAAGTTGAATGTCCTGCCTCTCGGAAAACCGGCATGAGGTTCGGAAGTAGGTTGGGTCCACATAAAAACACTGTTTGTAGCAAAATCCTTCATGCCGTCAAACACTGCATTGCTTAGCCCGTTACCCGCCCCCAGCATAATTATAAGCATAAAAATACCCCAAAATACACCAAAAGCCGTAAGAAAGGTGCGTATCTTATTATTTTTGAGCGCTGCAAATATTTCCTGCCATTTATCCTGATCAAACATGCTTTTTTAATCTTAATCGTATTAAAATATATGCGGTTAATTATAAATATATCTTTTACTGTCAGCTTTAAACTAATGCATTAAATACTACCATAACAGAAGGCCCGGGCCTTTATGACATCTTTTTTTGATCTTCTGCTTTATTCATCTCTCAGAGCTTCAATGGGTTTGATTTTTGCAGCCCTGCGCGCCGGCACAAAACCGGCAATGGTTCCGGCCAGAATTAACAATATGGTGGCGCTAACGGCAATACCAAAATCAGCTGACGGATTAGCAAAAAAAGTAGCTTCTATGCCCGAAATTAATTCAAGCAGGCCAACTCCCAAAACCAGGCCTATATACCCTGCAAATGTTGTAATAACAACCGATTCAAACAAAATAAGTGAAACAACAGAAAACGGTGTAGCCCCCAGGGCTTTACGAACGCCAATCTCACGAGTACGCTCTTTTACAACTATTATCATAATATTGCTAACTCCAACTATTCCGGCTACAATAGTTCCTATTCCAATTATCCACACAAACATCCTTATACCATAAAATATGCTTTGCATCTGCATGTAATTTTCAAAATTATTGTATATACCAACAGCCCGCCTGTCGTCAATATCAAATTTGTGTGTACTTGCCAGCCTGCTTCTTATTTTATTCTCCACTTCTCGTGCTTCATCAATATTATCAGCTTCTATAGTCATAGATAGCTGATGCAGGCGATTACCTCCGCTAAAAACCATTTGTGCGGTAGTTATCGGAATATAAACCAATCTGTTATTATTTTCATTTTGACTGGGGTCATCAAAAATTCCAACAACTTTAAAAGGAATACCATTTACAAGGATATAATTACCAATAACCTTTTCATCATTATTATTATTCTTAAATAAAATATCACTTATCAGGGCACTAATAACAACAACTTTTCTAGTATTCTTTAAATCCAGGTCATTAATATATCTTCCTTGTTTAATAGTTAAATTTTCAATATATTCATATTCCGGATGCACATTGCGTATACCGAATGAATGGGTCTCATTATCATATGTTATCTGGTTACCCCACCATATGTTGAATCTTCCGGAAATATATTCACGCTCTGCAATATTGTCTTTCAAATTTTGATAATCATCATTATTGAAACGAATTTGCCTGCCCGGGTTCATGCCTTCATGAGCAACGCTGGTACGACCCGACCATATCCAAAGCGAGTTTTTCGCCGAACCTGAAAATTGATTTTCAAACCCATTTTCCAAACCTTTCCCTGAACCCAATAAAATGATAAGCATAAATATTCCCCATGCAACACTAAAACCTGTTAACACGGTACGCAACTTATTTTTTTTAATAGTTGCAATAATTTCCTGCCATTTATCAAGGTCAAACATTTATTATTAATGAATTTATTGATACTATTTTTAATTCCTTATTTTCCCTGTTATAAACAGGATAATGAAACATTATAACACTACTGCAAATAATAAGCACTTGCGGGATTTATCGCTGTATGTATTTATAAAACCGATACTATCAATGCCCATTTCTGCTTATAATAAAACTAAAATCTCTCATGCTGATACTTCTGCAAGTTCATTTTGCATTTCCGGTTTAAAATCTTTTTCAATAATGCCATCTTTTAATCTTATTATTCTTTTGGTCATAATTGAAATATCGGCTTCATGAGTTACAATAATGACAGTAATTCCTTCATTGTTAATATCTTTCAATATTTTCATCACTTCCAGTGAGGTTGACGAATCCAGGGCTCCTGTGGGCTCATCAGCCAGAATAATTTTGGGTTTCGCAATCAGAGCTCTTGCGATAGCAACCCGCTGTTTCTGTCCTCCGGAAAGCTCGTTAGGCATGTGTTCTGCCCAATCAGCCAATCCAACCCTTTCAAGGTATTCCATGGCGATTCTGTTGCGCTTTTTCCTGCCTATTCTTTTATAATAAAGAGGTAAAGCAACATTTTCCATGGCATTTTTAAAAGAGATCAAATTAAAAGATTGAAAAACAAAGCCTATATAATCATTTCTGAGAAGAGCAGCTTTTGTTTCCGTAAGCCCTGCCATAAGCCTTCCATCTAAACGGTATTCACCTTTATCATAATTATCAAGTATTCCCAGAATATTGAGCAAGGTAGATTTTCCCGACCCCGAACTTCCCATAATAGACACAAGTTCGCCTTCTTTTATTTCCAGGTCTATTCCTTTTATCACATGCAATACATTAAACCCCATTGCATATGATTTGTGGATGTTTTTTAATGATATCATTATTGATGTTAATTTTTTAATTTACCTATTATCTTCGCCAGGTCGGCCTCTGCTAATCTTCAAGTCTTCAAAAAATAAGATGCGGTCAGGCAAAGATGTCGCATTGGCAAACATATATTATGTTATTAATATTATTTTATTGGTATCAGTATTATAAAATCTACAAATGAAATACAAAAGTGTAATAACTAGGAGCCATCAATCCAACACTCACGAAAAAAGGCAATAATAATGAGGGTTTTATCAATATAATAAACAGTATATTTCTTTATTCAAAAATAAACATTATTAATATAAAATTCATATACTAAATACATAAGACGATTTAATGTATGATATTGTTACAACAAAACAAAATATTTTTTATTTATCTTTTGTTCAGGGTTGCTCCCGAGCTTGTATTGATGCTTTCTAAATTTGGCTCACCATGGTAGTAGATATTGGTTCCCGAAGATCCGTTTACACTTAATCTTTTCACTGCATGGACTTCGAGATTAGAGCCTGAGGAGCCATTTAGATCAACATTATCAGCAATCAGGTCTTTTGCTTTTAATCTGCTCCCGGCTTTTGCCGTGACGCTGAAATCTCTGCACTTACCTTTGAGTGAGGCATCAGAACCGGCAATTAGGTTGAGTTTTAACTCACCAAACTCCCCTTCAATATTGAGATGGCTGCCTGCACGAGCGATCAAACCAATATTATCAAGCTCTACAGGCTGATCTGTAATAAAACGGCTTCCTGCATTAAGTTCAATATTTTCAAAATACTCGTTTGAAACATATATTTTAACATCTCTTGTTCTAACATTTCGATTGTGAGAAATTTTTAAAACCTCATCTTCAATTTCAGTATTAATATGTTCAAGCAAATTACTGTCAGCTTCAACGATTATCATTTTTTCTGAGTTTTGGGTGTAATAAACATTCAATTTTCCTGTAATCTTAAAGCTCTTAAAAGATGAAACATCGCGTTGTTCTCTTATAATATTACCATCTCCCTTAATTAACCCATCCGTTATAACACCCCTTACATATATAGAAGCAGCGGTAATACTTGCCAATACAACCAATAGACCGATCAATAATACTATATTACTTTTTTTCATAACTAATTATATTTTATGATTTATTCAATTATTTTGTTTTTTATTATATTCTCTTTCATATAATTCCTCCATTTCTTTACAAGAAAAGTTGAGAAGTTTCATGGTTTTAAAAAATTCGGGCATTTCCTTTTCAATAAAATCCTGCCGCTTAAGTTCCAATGCCTTACGGTAACCATATTCACCAACAAAATAACCTATACCCCTTTTATTATATATTATGCCCAAATCCTGTAAATAAATAAATGCCCTCATTGCGGTATTTGGATTAACTTCCATAGTAACCGCAACATCTCTTACAGAGGGGATTCTTTCATTAGCTTTCCATTTATCAAGCAAAATATTTTCGCAGAAATAATCAGCAATTTGCTTATAAATAGGTTGTTTTTCAATGAATTCCATGCTATACCTGCCTTTCTTTTAATCTTAAATAACTTACAATTAGAAAAAACGGCCCCATAATATAATTGAAAATAGCTGTTAAATTTTCAGGGCCAATTTGAAAATTAAAGTTTTCAATACCTGTAACCATCAAATCTTGTGGTCTGATAATCGTAAATACCATTATAATGGTCCATATAAAAATTATCATATAAACTACAAATATTGCAAGCAGTGTTTTTAAGAAGTTAAACTTTCTGAAATAGACGCTACCAAGTAAAAAGATTGTTTGTGTAACCAAATAAGCTCCGGCAATTTTCAGGGCAGTATCAGAAAACGGTTGAAACAATTGAATTCTTCCATCAAAAAAGAGAGCCAAAACACCACTCAGAATGAAGCTTATCAAAAACAGCATCACTATGGAAATAATTAGATAAAAAACCGAACTCATCAACCATGAAGCAATAAGCTTTTCTTCAATTCTGGCCGGAAGTAACAAATAAAAATGCCCTTTAACCGGCGATTGCAATTCGTAAAAAATATTGCTGGTAAAAATGTAACCACCCAAAAAAAGAATTACAAACCCTACTGCTGTGTATGCATTCATGTTAAAATTTCCTTCTGATGCGATTATCTGCAAAGCAAATACACCAATTAAAAACCCTCCGGCGGCAGCAATTCCAATTACCCATGGCTTCCTGCTCATTAAAAATTGCCTGTATATAATACTAAATACTCTGCTAATACTAAATCTATTTATATTTTCCATGGTTATTATTTTTTGAATTCGTTATTAATTTTTTCTCTGTTGTTGATCACCCCATTAAAAAGCAGCTCCAGGTCAACTTCACTATCCATGCCCTTGTTTTTGCAAATAGCGGCTTTTCCTCCCAAAATTTCTTCGGAATAAATAACTTCGTGCTCCTCACCATCTTTTATCTTACCAAATGCAAATTCTTTGGAAATCTCTTCTATACTCTGGTCAAAAATAATCTTACCCTCATCAATTATAGTTACCTGATCTATTATATTACCAAGATCCCTGACCTGATGTGTAGAAACAAGAATACATCTTTCATCGTTTGCAGATGAAGCAATGATTTTTCTAAATTGACTTTTAGAAGGTATATCGAGACCATTTGTAGGTTCATCCATAAGAAGCAACTGTGCATTGGTTGATAAGCCAAAAGCAATAAGAAACTTTTTCTTCTGTCCATAAGACATAGTGGTAAGCTTCTGGCCATTACTTATTTGAAATTCCTCAAGATATTTTTCCATTTGAATGTTATCAAATTTTGGAAAAAAAGGTGAGTTGATAACAACAAAAGCCTCGATTGAAATACCAGGCAACTCAAATTCCTCGGGAATAACAAAGATGTCGGCCAAAACACCGGGCTTGCGATCACTTGAATGTTGTTCAAAAACTTTACATTCGCCCTTTTTTGGAAATAATAAACCTGCAATATGTTTAAGAAGGGTAGTTTTACCAGCCCCATTCTTGCCGAAAAGACCGTATATCTTCCCGGGAAAAAGATTCATGCTAAGGTTATCAAACAATAACCCCTTTCTTTTGTAACCAAAAGTTAAATCCTCAATTTTTACCATAATTTTAATTATTTACGATTTATAATTAACTACTGTTCTATTTTGCTAAGACACTGCAAAAGTAATACAGTTTTTTTAAAAAACAAATTTTTTATCTTTTTAAAAGATATCAGTCATCACAGTGGCACAGCTTTTTAATTTTTTCCTTTTAAAAGTGATCATCCCTCCATCATTCATGCTGAAAATGCCATATCTTACGCCGGGAGAATAATTAGTTTTAAGGTTGTCAAACAAAAAACCTTTTCTTTTGCTACCAAAGTTTGAATTCTCAATTTTTTTCATGATTTTAATAATTTTAATGTTTGTGATTTATATTTAACTACTGTTCTATTTTACTAAGACACTACAAAAGTAAAACTGTTTTTTTAAAAAACAAATTTTTTTTGCTTTTTTTTTGACTTTTTTTAAAAAAATTTAAAAAAGATAGAGTTAGCAGGTATTTTAGAGCTATTTATTTTTTTACATTGACACGACTTTTAAAATACGATAAACAAAATATTAAAACCAGCAATACTAAACGACCCAATAAAACCCAATAATTTTATTATTATCTTTGTCAAATAAAAAATGTTTTTCTAATTGCTTCTATTCAAAATTTGGAAAGTATTATTATTATAAACCAAACCAATACATATATTATGAAAAATAACATACAATATGCCCTGATTCTAATGTTGATAGTACTGGGTTTTTCTTCTTGTGTTACTGAAGAAGATAAGTTTATCAATCAAGTAACCAATTTACTTGAGGAATACGAAGATGCAACCACCACTGCCGACATGAGTGCTTTGAGCGATAAAGAAAAGGAGAAAATAAAAGTTTTTTTTGCCGCTTTAGAATTCAAAAAAGAAACCGGTAAAGATTTATCGGAGTTTGAGAAAGATATTCCTGTATCGGATCTTGGCTGGTTGAGTGATGAAGAGATAAACCGGGTTCATTTAATAAAACAGGCCATTGAATTTACTGAAAAGATGAAACAAAACGTTGAAAAATATGAAACTGTTGAACTCACAACTGACTTAACGTGGTTAAGTGATAATGAGCGTGAGATAATCAGGATTTTGATTGATGTTTCAGACATTATGGATGATATTTTCTGGAAACAATCTTACGGGAACAAGTATGAGGAGTTATTGGAAAAAGTTGACAATAAATATGCCAGGCAATATGTAAAAATTAATTATGGCCCCTGGGATAGGCTTGACGGCAACAATGCATTTATAAAGAACTATGATGGCAAGCCTTTGGGTGCAAATTTTTATCCTGATGATATGACTCGCGAAGAATTTGAAGCATGGGATGATCCTGATAAAAAAAGTCTTTATACCCTTATTCGCCGTGATGATGATGGCAATCTAAAAACAATTCCTTATTCAGAGGCTTATAGCGAAAAGCACAAAAAAGCGTCAAAGTTGATGCAAAAGGCTGCTAAATTGGCTGAAGAGCCGGGTTTGGAAAAATATTTAAATATGAGGGCTGAAGCACTTCTCACTGATGATTATCAGCCAAGTGATTTTGCGTGGATGGAAATGAGGGATTCTAACTTAGACTTTATTGTTGGCCCAATTGAAAATTATGAAGACAGGCTATATGGTTACAAAGCTGCCCACGAGGCATTTATTCTTGTTAAGGACCTGGAATGGAGCAAGCAACTCGACAGATTTAATGCAATGTTGCCTGAGCTTCAGGCCGGCCTTCCTGTTGAGCAGCAATATAAGGATGAAGTTCCGGGGGAAGATTCAGACATTAATGTTTATTATGCTATCTACTATGCCGGAGATTGTAATGCAGGTACCAAAGCTATTGCGGTAAATCTGCCTAACGATGAAGAAGTTCAGGAAAAAGCAGGCAGCAGAAAGCTACAGCTAAAAAACTCCATGAAAGCCAAATTTGATAAAATAGTTATTCCGATATCGGATATGTTAATTGATGAACAACAACGTAAGCATGTTACTTTCGATGCTTTTTTTGAAAATGTTACATTCCATGAAGTTGCACACGGTATGGGAATAAGACAGACAATTACAGGTAAGGGCACAGTACGGGAAGCCCTGCGCGACTATTACTCACCTATCGAGGAAGCTAAAGCAGATATACTTGGCTTATATCTGATAACCGAGCTTTATGAAAAGGGTGAATTAACCGGGGGCGAAGTAATGGACAATTATGTTACTTTTCTTGCAGGGATTTTCAGGTCATGCCGTTTTGGTGCAGCCAGTGCACACGGGCAAGCAAATATGATGAGATTTAATTATTTTGAACGCAAAGGCGCCTTCAATAGACAAGATGATGGTACTTATAAAATTAATTTTGATAAAATGAAAGATGCTGTCATATCTTCTGTAAAACAAATACTTATAATTCAAGGTGATGGCGATTATGAAACCGCCAAAAATTTAGTTGAAAAAGAAGGAATAATAAAAGAGCAGCTGCAAGAAGACCTTGACAGGATAAACGAAGCTAACATACCTGTAGATATCGTTTTTGAACAAGGCCCCGAAGTTTTAGGATTATAACGCTTCTGTTACCGGTTAAAAAGAAATTTTTGAATAATAATAAGTTAACCTGTTAATAGTTTGTGTTTTTCAAACAATTAATATGGTTGGATGGTTATTATTATTAAAAGTTATTCAATAAATTATTTAAACCTGCAAGCGGTTTTTTTATCAAATAATAGAATTGATCTTTTTTGATCAATGCTTTGGTTATGTTATTTTTATTTTACAATTATATAAATATAAATATGAACTTTAAATTAAAATTTATCCTGGGAGTTATAATATTTTTCTCGGCAAGTTTTATTCTTGCTCAAAAAAATGTTTACTTTGATTTTTCAGAAAACAAAATTAAAGAACGGCTTAAGGAAGATATTACCACTCTTGCCTCCGAAGAGATGGAGGGCCGTGAAGCGGGTACTGAAGGAGAAAGGCTGGCTGTAGAATATATTAAAAGCCGTTTCAAAGAAATTTCTTTGGAACCGGTTTTTGGAGAAAGTTATTTTCAGTATTTTAACTTTCATGGTGAATGGAAGTACACAGAAGACAACAAACTCAAAATAGGGGAAAAAAAATTTATAACGGGTGAGGATTATTTTCCGATGGTTCAATCGGGAAATGTGTCCATTGCCTCAAATCCGGTTTATGTGGGTTATGGGTTGAAAAAAAATGAGCTTGAATGGAATGATTATGAAGATTTTGATGATCTATCGGAACAAGTTCTTGTTATTGAATATTATCTCCCTGACTCAATCTACGAAAAGCTTGATATTTCGGTTGATGAATCTTTACACAAAAAATTTGAAGCGGCCAAGAAACATGAGCCCGGCGGGATTGTTTTCGTTAACAGCCTCAGGCCTGACGATGACCCCTATATTGATTTGAGGGATCGTACAGAAAGAATGGATATTCCGGTGGTGTTTGCGGGCAATCAGGTATATGAAAAACTTAATAAACATGATTTTGATATTAATATGGCCCTTCAGGTTGAGCTGAAAAGCGAAGAATTTACAGGTACAAATGTAGCGGGTTATATTGATAATGAAGCCAACAAAACCGTAGTAATAGGAGCTCACCATGACCATTTGGGTTATGGAGGGCCTACTTCAAGGTACATAGGCGAACCGAAAATACATTACGGGGCTGATGATAATGCCAGCGGGGTGGCCGGAGTACTTGAAACTGCAAGGTACATTAAAGAACAAGATTTTAATGATAACAATTACTTATTCATTACTTTTTCAGCTGAAGAAAAAGGCTTGATTGGAAGCCGGCATTTTACAGAAAGTAATGCTTATGATATGAATAAAATTAATTACATGTTTAATTTTGATATGATCGGGCGAATGGAAAACAATGAACTTGTAATGATTGGTACAGGAACCAGTCCGGTATGGGAAAAAATTATACCTGAAACACAGCCGGATCATTTTAACATCAGGAAAGTAGCTTCGGGTATCGGTGGGTCAGATCATACCTCTTTTTACCTCAAGGATATACCGGTAATTTTCTTTTTTACCGGCATTCACAGAGACTATCATAAGCCTTATGATACACACGACAAAATAAATTACCAAGGGCAAAAAGAAATACTTTCTTATGCCTGGGATCTTATTGCTCAACTGGATAAAATGGAAAGGCTCGATTTTACTGAAACACGGACTGATCAACCACGCAGGCGCCGCGGAAATGATATAACAATGGGAATAATGCCGGATCATGCTTTTGATGGAGACGGGCTAAAAGTTCAAAAAGTACTTGATGACCGGCCGGCTTATAAAGCAGGTGTAAAAGATGGTGACGTTATTATTGCACTTGGTGAACATGAAATAAAAGAAATACATGCATATATGCGTGCATTGGAAAAATTTGAAGAGGGCGACAAAGTTAAAGTTATCGTTTTGCGCGAAGATAAAGAAATTGAGCTAAGCATAGAATTTTAATACTAATTACTGGCACAAAAAAAACACAACCTGACAGGAAAACCCGGTTCATGCATCAGGTAATATTTTGTGTATAATCTAAATTTCTAAATTGGAATTTAAAAAAATTATCAAATTACAGCCGAAAGCAGCGAGATCGAGGGTTATTTGCTTTTCAATTAAACATTTCGAGGGAATGTGAATTTCAGTTAGTTTTCTTTTTACCCCTGGTTTTGTGTTTAGGTGCCTTTTGGCACGATTAAAGTTATTATTTGTTGTTGGTTGGATTTCCTGGTGGTGGTTGCATTAAATTATCCCCCAAATCCCCGGCAGGGGATTAATATCAATAGCTCCGCATGAAATGGGGAGAATATCGTGCAACACGTTACGGTACAACCCTGAAAGGGTTGAATAATTTTTATTGATAGGTAACCTAAACCCCTTAGTAAGGTTATATTTTTTTATTATTTATTGGTTTTTTTAAAATCAAAAGCATTATTTTTACGTTATTATTTCACCCAAAATAATAAAACAAAACTATTAAAATTATAATAGTGACGAGTTGTAAGCATTGAGTTGTGAGTGGATTAAGCAAGACCTGTCACTAAAAATATAAATACCTAAACATTAAGGTATAAAATATTGTAAAACAAACTATTAGCCTAACTTATAAAGATGAGAAATATTGCAGTGATAGTAATTTGTGTTATTAATGCTATTTTTATAAATAGTTGTGGTTTTTATTCCATGACAGGGGCATCAATTCCACCGGAGGCTGAAACTATTTCAGTAAGCCATTTCCCTAATCATGCACAAATTATACAACCAACGCTTAGTCAGCGCTTCACAGAAACTCTTCAGGATATATTTAGTCAACAAACCAATCTGGACTTAGTAGAATCTGACGGTGATTTACATTTTGAAGGTACCATAACTGAATATTCAACTCAACCTGTATCTATTGAAGCCGATGATCGGGCTGCACAAAACAGGCTAACTATTACTGTTCGTGTAAATTTCGAAAATTATTACGACCCTGACAGCAGTTTCGAACGTTCTTTCTCCAGGTATTATGATTATGCGAGCAATAAAAGCTTGTCTGAAGTAGAAGATGAAGCAATCAGCCATATAACTCAGGAACTGGCTGATGACATATTCAATCAATCAGTTGTAGATTGGTAAGATAAATATATCACAAAACATTAATTATGCAAAGTGAACAACTTACAGAGATAATTAAAAATCCATATAATTTGAATAATGAAGACATTTATTCGATTGAAAACATTTGTAATAAATATCCATATTGCCAGACAGCACAAATATTACTTGCCAAGTATTACCAAAAAAATAACAGTCATTTATTTGAAAAGCAGGTAAACCTTGCATCAGCTTATTCTATTGACAGGCGTCAATTTCAGAACTATATTTCAGAAAAACAACATATTTATAATATTAAATCATCAAAAAGCTTTACCGGGCAAAATAAAACTATTACTCCTGTTACCGGAGATGATAATACACAAGAAGAGCGAAAAGATTCCAAAGATGAAAATAAAACTGCCGACTCAGATTTAATTGAATCAAGCAAAGATGTAAATAGCCATAAAACAAAGCATAACTATTCTGATGAAGAGCGCAAAAAGCATCTTGAACAAATTGTAAAAAACCGTCTTAATTCAATTAAAACCGAAAAAAAGGATAATAACAAACAATCACCCATAATACCTACTTCATCGCTTTCTGAAGAAGCTAAAGCCCATAAAAAAAATAAGAGCGATGAGCTTATAGAAAAGTTTATACGTGAAGAGCCACGCATTAATTCACCAAAAGATACCATGAATACTGACGACAATGATTTATCAGAAGAAAGCGTTAGATTTAAAGATGATATTATATCAGAAACATTAGCTGAAATATATTTTAAACAGGGTAAAATAGATCGCTCTTTAAATATTTATAACAAATTAAGTTTGCAATTTCCCGAAAAAAGTAGTTATTTTGCAAAAAAAATTGAACACATAAAAAACAATATATAAAATGGGAACTTACGTTTTAATATCGGTATTAGTACTTATCACATGCATTTTGCTTGTACTGATTGTATTAGCTCAAAATGACAAGGGTGGTGGTCTATCATCAACTTTTGGTTCGAGTAATCAACAAGTTATGGGGGTAAAAAAAACATCTGATTTTCTGGAAAAAACTACATGGACTCTTGCTATAATACTTTTGATCTTGTCACTCTCGTCAACTTTTGTAATACCGAGAGCGGGAGATCAACAAGCTGAGCAAAGTGAGCTGCAGGGTATGGTACCTGCAGAAGATGCCGGCCCTGTTGACTTATCATCTCCCGGCGGTGGTGCACCTGCGGATATCCCCCAGGATGAACAGACAGCACCTGTAGAATCACCGCCTGATCATCCCGGTCAACAAGAAGCACCCATAGATTTACCTCCCGAAGACATGGAATAATACTTATAAATATTATATATGCCATAAAAAATGTCAGAATGTCATATCATTTTGACATTTTTTTTATTTAAAAGATAATATCATGCAAAATTGACCATATTAAAGCATTTGAATTTCTTTGGCATAATATCTGATCAACACTTTACTAAAATTATATAATGTTTAACTAAAAAATATTCTAATATGGCAAGTGTTAATGTAAAACCTTTAGCGGATCGCGTATTGGTTGAACCTGAACAAGCTGAGGAAAAAACAGCTGGAGGTATTATTATTCCAGACACAGCAAAGGAAAAACCCCAAAAGGGAACTGTTGTTGCATGCGGAGATGGCAAAAAAGATGAACCCATGACCGTTAAAACCGGCGATAAAGTTCTATACGGAAAGTATTCCGGAACAGAAATTACCATAGACGGTAAAGACTATCTTATTATGCGTGAGAGCGACATTTACGCAATAATTTAAATTGACTGTATAATAAAAAAATGTTGTAAAAAATAATTTAAAAAAAATAAAAAATATGGCAAAAGATATAAAATTTGGCTTTGATGCCCGAAATAAACTAAAAGAAGGCGTTGACAAACTATCAAACGCATTAAAAGTCACTCTCGGCCCCAAGGGGCGTAATGTTATTATAGACAAAAAGTTTGGTGCACCTTCCATGACAAAGGACGGCGTTAGTGTTGCCAAAGAAATTGACTTAGAGGAGCCTATTCAAAATATGGGTGCCCAAATGGTAAAAGAGGTAGCCAGTAAAACTGCTGATGTTGCCGGTGATGGCACAACGACAGCTACCGTATTAGGCCAGTCAATCTTCAATAATGGTTTAAAAAATGTAACTGCGGGTGCGAATCCTATGGAACTTAAAAGAGGCATTGACCTGGCAGTTAGTAAAGTAGTTGAAAACCTTAAAACTCAATCAAAAGAAGTTGGAGATTCCAGTGAAAAAATTGAGCAGGTAGCAACAATATCTGCCAACAACGACTCCACTATAGGAAAGCTTATTGCTGAAGCAATGGGTAAAGTTAAAAAGGAAGGTGTTATTACAATTGAGGAAGCAAGGGGTACAGAAACAAGTGTTAATCTTGTTGAGGGAATGCAGTTTGACAGAGGTTACATTTCGCCTTATTTTGTCACTGACACAGAAAAGATGGAGGCAGTATACGAGGATCCTTACATACTGATACATGATCAGAAAATTAGCACGATGAAAGACTTTCTGCCTGTTTTGGAGAAAGTTGGACAAAGCGGCAAGCCATTATTAATTATATCTGAAGATGTTGATGGAGAAGCACTTGCAACATTAGTAGTTAATAAATTGCGCGGTTCACTGAAAATTGTTGCCGTAAAAGCTCCAGGCTTTGGCGACAGAAGGAAGGCTATGCTTGAAGATATAGCAATATTAACAGGTGGTACGGTCATTTCCGAAGAGCAAGGTTTTAAGCTTGAGAATACTGACCTGTCGCACCTCGGACGTGCCGAGAAGGTTACTATTGATAAAGATAATACTACCATAGTAAGTGGTAAAGGAGATAGTGAAGCTATTAAAGCACGTGTTAATCAATTAAAGGCGCAAATTGAAAACACCACTTCGGATTACGACAAGGAAAAATTGCAGGAAAGGTTAGCCAAGCTTGCAGGTGGTGTTGCTGTTATATATGTTGGAGCAGCCAGTGAAGTGGAGATGAAAGAGAAAAAAGACCGCTGCGATGATGCCCTTAATGCTACAAGAGCAGCCGTGGAAGAAGGCATTGTCCCCGGTGGTGGTGTGGCTTACATTAGGGCACTTAGCTCACTTGAAGATATTAAAACCGAAAATGAAGACCAAGCCATAGGTGTTGACATTATAAAGCGTGCATTGGAAGATCCTTTAAGATTAATCGTTGAAAATGCAGGTAAAGAAGGATCAATTGTAGTGCAGAAAGTGAAAGAAGGTAAAGACGATTTCGGATTTAATGCACGTACCGAGAAATATGAAGAGCTATTTAAATCAGGTGTAATTGACCCAACAAAGGTAGCACGCGTTGCTTTGGAAAATGCAGGATCAATTGCAGGTATGTTGCTAACAACCGAATGTGTACTTGCCGAAATTAAAGATGAAAAAGAAGGTGGAGATGCTCCGCAAATGAACCCCGGAATGGGTGGAATGGGCGGAATGGGCGGAATGATGTAAAAACACCCAAATAAATATTTAATTAAAAAAAGCTGCTTTTACTTAAAAAGCAGCTTTTTTTATTTTTTTTTAACAAGCAAATCTAAAATCAATTATCGTCCTCCTGTTTTCCGCATTGAGAAACCGAAAAATTTCTTAGCACAATTTCATATAGCTCTTTCTGGTGTTCATCCATGTTTAATAGTTTTGTTTAACATGCTTGGATTCTGCCGGGGTTAATAATTACACGACAATCATTTTCGCCCTGAAAATGGCAGGTTAATTTCAAATGTTTAAATGGCCTTTAAACTTTTTTCTCATATAAAACCAACCTATTATAATTGAAAATAAAAATCCCATACAACAATTGTTATTGTTGCTAAAAAATGCGGCAATAATCTGTAATTAAATCAATTAAGCAA
>PUKZ01000055.1 GCA_003550725.1 Bacteroidales bacterium
CAAGTATTATCGCCTGATGAAACACCCTCCTCGGGGTTCGTTTCGCCGGGACTTATGTGCCATCTCTCGTTGGTATTTTCCACGTAATCGTCCCACATGATGTCCTCGCCGTGATCTGACCATATGGTTTCATCCTCAGTACCTGTGCCATCCCCTAAATCTTCAGTTTCTGGACTGCCGAACTTCGTATATGTTATGGTGATGTCACCACCGAAATTATTTCCACCAGCTACCACTTGTACGCCCACCGTGTTCTCGTACTGATGATAATACTCTTTGATCCACGTATTACCGCCGGATTGAACATTGGTTATTGGATTATCTTGACTATCGTCGAACTTCCATCTCTGGTTCGGAAGAGTCTCATCTGTGATCTCAGTATCAACCCAGACTATATTCGACCCGTGATCTACCCAAACATCTGTTTCGGAAGCGTAGGTATCACCGTTGCCTAGATTGAATTCATCCTCATTTCCAAATTTATAATACGTTATCTTGATGTTATCTGGAAATGCATCTCCTGGGGATACCACTTCAACACCGATCTCGTTCTGCTTCCACTGCCCAAACCCGCGGTAGTAGATATCAAAACTATCCGCACGGTGATCCTGCCAGACTATATCGAAACGGCGGTGATCGCCGTCCTCATAAAGAGATATACGAGGCCACTCCTTCGATCCCTCGCTGTCGTCATGTATGGTGATCCGATCCGAGAACGTATCTCCACCGTCTTCCGAGTACACTAAATAAGCCTCGTTCATATTTTGATTATCGTTCCAACCTTCCCACACGATGTAAGGATTGTTGTCGGAGTCCGTTAAAATGACCGGTCGTTGATGATCCTCTGTTCCTTCATCGGTGATATGATCTATGGTCCAACTACTTCCGTCATCATCGGAGAAAGCGTAGCTAACGTCGGAGTTTCCGCCGTCAACACGGGTGAAAGTTGCATGGATGTTTCCAGCGGTATCGAAACTTATACTTCCTGCTACTGAGTATTGTTGGTCATACTGGTCGGCAATAACCTCATAATCACCTAATGTTGGATCTGAACCATAATCTATGACATTATACCAATATAACCTATCATCTCCTATATCTCCAGCGTCCCCTGTACTGCTAATAGAAACTAGTATATGGCCAATCGAATTTGGACCAGATCCTTCAACAGCAAGACTAGGACGAAGAACATGCAGATCCGCAGATTCGATCCCTATTGTGGACATAATCGACCAACTTTCGCCATCATCATCAGAAAGAACATGTCTTGAGTACCAGCTATAATCAGATATGGGATAACCAACGTACTGCCAATATTCAAAGACGATGTAAACATAGCCATCATCATCAACCGCTATGTCGGGATATCTCGAAGATGCCCAGTTTTCAGTATAAGTAAATGAACCTCCCCCATCCGTAGAGCGGAAATAATCCACATAATCATTTTCTATATCATAAGCGACTATATGCACGTAAGTTGTACCTCCATCATCATATACAGCTATCCTCGGTTGTTCATAAGTATAATCATCGTTCACCACCAGCGGGTCGTCATCCGGAAAACTGGCCCCCTCGTCATCACATTTGCTGAAATAGAGTACACCATTTTCATCCACCCACGTAACGTATATGGTGCCGTCGTCTCCAGTAGCTATTGCAGGCACACGTAAATCATCTTCATCTTCTGCAACAGGGATATCGTCTCCGATGGGATACAGTGGTGAATACTCACCTTCGATATCCGCTAAAAATGGATACCCGTCATTAATTACCTGGTCATACATATCGATGTTCCATATATCTTCTTCACCGTCGTCGTCGAAGGGTGAACCCACGAAGTCCCAGGAGGAGTCTAGTCCATCGGTATACGTATCTGTAAAGGTTGCGACATCCTTCATCTCGGATGTGGTTTTGCCGGTGACACCGTCATCCGAACCCGAGCCCACTCCGTTACCCTCCTCAGAAGATTCCTCATCCCAGAAGCAATCAACTAAAGAACCCTCCAAGGTACCCACAAAGCCTCCTTCATCTAAAGGACTTCCAGTGTGGGTAACTTTACCTGTCGAGTACGAGTTTGTTATCGTAGCAGTACTTTCAACATAACCGATAAATCCTCCGACTCTGTACACGTCCCCAGCATCTACGTTTCCTCTCGAATAGGAATCATCAACGTCACCAGAGGTCCTTCCTATGAGACCTCCGGCGTTGGAACCAGTACCATCCGTTTCAACAAGCCCTTCAGCGTAGCACTGACTGACAGTACCTTCATTGGTTCCTATCAATCCTCCTACTCTACTCGTACTCCCATCTACATTGCCTGTGGCATATGAGTTGTAGATAATTGGGCTTACACCATTATCGTTAGTCATACCTACAAGACCACCAACATGTTCATTACCATCTACAGATGCAGTAGAATAGGAATCAGAAACTTCTGCATTTGTCTGAACTTGCCCAACTAGGCCACCAACGTAGTCAGCTCCACTCACGGAACCAGTAGTAAAAGATTCATAGATATCTCCATCTACATTTCGACCAACAAGCCCACCAACATAATCATCCCCTGCTGTTATATCAACATCGACCAATCCTGCGTTTTCGACTACACCGCTAATACAACCAAATAAACCAATATATCCACTGGTACCTCTATCGATGTATAAATTTGATATCTCATATCCCTGACCGTCAAAATTCCCAGTAAATCTATTAGGGTAGTCTTCACCAACCGGCTCGAACCCTTCTCCATCGTTCCAAATCAATTCTCCATCACCAGCATCCCACCCGACATGGTCTGAGAAATCCAGGTCATTCTCCAGCGTGTAACTGGCATCGAGATCCAGCTTCATCAGCTGCAGTTCTTCCACCGTGGTTATCTCCTCTCTATGCTGCCACTGCAACTGCGGATAGCCCGCCATGGCCCATGTGCCTGGGACTGTGAAATCCCAGTTGGTGAAGGTGCCTTCCTGCATCATCTCGTAGGTGTCTTCGCCTGTACCACCTTGACTGGAGGGGGTTCCAGATGTTTCAGTATCCCAGTAAGAATCTTGGACATTTTCATAAGGAGAAGCAGCCCAATTATTCCCGATCAAACCTCCTCCACCGTTTACAGAACCAGTTGCATATGAGTTGGAAATTGTATAATCCTGATGAAGTAATCCAACAAGACCCCCAAAATCTGTATCAGCATTAACAGATACGTATGAATATGAATTATCTATATTCCCTTGTGCCTGTCCAACCAGACCACCAACCCTAGTACTAGTCCCATGCCCTGTAACTGAACCTGTGGTGAATGTTTCGGAAATGACTCCACCTACGTTTCTCCCTGCCAGTCCACCAACAAAATAATCATCTCCTCCTGTGATATCTACATCTATCAATCCTACATTTTTTATTGTGGCTGAGTTCGTGTAACCGAATAGACCAACATAATCCTCACCAGGCCTATTGATATAAAGATCAGATATCATGTATCCTTCTCCATCAAAAGAGCCTGTGAATGTATTGGTATCGTCACCTATAGGATCAAAACCCGCTCCGTCGTTCCACCCACTCATATCGCTCGCATCGATGTCATTTATCAAAATATAATACGCGTTCAATTCGTTTTCCATCCTCTGGAGTTGATTGACGTTGCTGATCTGGTAAGGATCACCTTCAGATCCATCTCCTCCAGCAAACATCTCCTCGACTTCTCCCGTATGAGGAGTCCATGCGTCTCCATTATATATCGTGGCGTGGTAATCATCTTCTGCCCGGACGAAGTAATCGAAATATCCTAAGTCAGGGTCTGTGAGGAACTCGGCTATGTAGGTATCTCCTTCGTCGTGTACCATCTCTTCCTTCTCGAAGGTGCCGTCCTGCTCCATGTCGTAGTAAACGTGCACTTCTTCAAGGTTACTGGCTGCGTCGAGTGTAATATCAGCGGTGATCTTGATGGGGTGACCGGCGAACGCTTCAACTTCTATATTCTCTATCGACGGACCTGCGTTCGCCTTAGGTATCTCTCGCGTGGTACAATGGATGTTGCCGCCGAGAGCAGCGACACTGTCTCCATCTATTCCGATGATTTGATGGTTTGGGAGTGCTGCTTGGTAGATATCGATAGCATCCTGATCCATTTGGTCGATGACACTTCCATGTTCACTATACTGGGGTACTAAAACGATGTCATTTACGATTAATGAGTTGGCATAGGTGTAATAAGTGTTAGGAGTAGTACCCGTATCAACATACATGGGCAATCGTTCAACTTCGAAGGGCTCCCCGCTCCGTGCAGTAGCTTCGTTCTCGAAGAAATACGCGGTATCATCCAAGAGTTCTGCAGCATCTGTATCAGCAGTTGGATCATCAAACTCTGCCACCAAGACTGTTGTCTCATCCAATATGTTAACCTGCATGTCTAGATGTCTTAATCCATAATCGCCAGCGACCGTCTCAAAACCATTATCAGGACCTACTAGATTGAACCACTCTGTAAACCACTGATCGACTTCACTCTCACTTAGATGATCGTTTATAGTATAGACATCATCGGTGGTGTAAAATACTCCTGAACCTTCCACGAATTTGTGACCTCCGTCAAGAGTTATACCGCCATCTTCTTCCATATCATAGACGTCGACATCCACTATATCGGCGTAGTTATGGACGAACGCGTTCTCTTCGGGCCTATCAACTTCAGACCAGGCATAATTCACATTGATAAATGACAGTTCACCGGTATCACGATCGATCATAGGAAACGGACCGTAATCTCTTATCCAGTGAACTGAAGGTGTATCCCCACCCATCAAGGTGAACTCGACGTTATCCATATCAGCTCCCGCAGCATCCAATGCATTATATATATCAGTTTCTTCACTAGAATCTTCAGCTATAACATTGAGTGTGGTGGTCTGAGATATCGCTACACCTTTATCCGTGTGATAATCCTCGTGGTTCCAGTCCCAAGCGATAAGTATCTCGTCCACCTTCTCCCGCTGCGCAGGAGGCCTGTGATTTATCGGAGGATCAGGAGAAGCTAATCTTATATCATCTATGTACCAACCGTTTGTGTCGTCATTATCACCATCAAGAACGAAGGCCATATAGACATCTTCTTTATCGGTGTAATCTTCGAGATCAGTGCGGAAAACAAACTCTCTCTGGGGCCCTATGTCACCTTCTGGTGTCAAGCTCCAAACCTCATGCCAATTAGAAGCATCAGTAGAAAATTCTACCCTCAATTCCGATCCTGTTCTGAAGGAATTATAAAAGTGCCTGAATGATAATACCAACTCATCATATCCTTCTGTGCTGAATTCATCAGTATATATTCTATTCTCTCCCTCATTACTTGGAGTCCAATGCAAATTCAATTCGGGAGCTTCGCCTCCTGCTTCCGAACTATCTTGCACTTCCCATTCATCTGCACCTTCAAACGTCCAACCGGTTGGGATTGTGTCTACATAACCCTCAAAGTCTTCTTCAAATGCCGGCTCATTATTAGATAAGACATTTTCCGAAGTATCTTCCTTCATATAGCTACTGTCATTTTCTATGTCGCCGTGATCGGTATCGCCTTCAACCAGTTCGTTCTCAATTTCCAGCCTTTTCCACTCTTCTTCGGATTCAGTTTCACGGTCTTTTTCCGCTGAAATCACTTTTTCAGTAGCTTCTGAAGTACCCGTGACGCCTTCATCTCTACCTCCCATCAGCCCAGCGAGATCATCACCTCCAAGATACACATACGCCCGTCCATCCCCGTCACTGTAACTAGGCGCACCCACCACCACATCACCGTAATCATCACCGTTCACGTCACCGGCGGAGAACACGCTCCAGCCGAAGAGATCATCTTCGCTCTCGCCCACCAGAGTTACATCCGCGTTCTCCTCGGACAGGTCCACATCGCCGGCCAGACCGCCGAGGAAGATGTACGCCCGTCCTGGACCTTCACCGTGTGGTGCATGGGGCGCCCCGACGATCAGGTCTGTCCAATCGCCCGTTTGTGTGCTCACAGACATTGTACCCGCAAGTGAATGACCAAATCGATCGCCCTCGTGCTTACCGGTGATCGTGAAATCAGGGTTAGCGTCTCCGGCACCCTCGTATATGTAGATCCTACCTCTCTCAGCTTCAGCTCCAGG
>PUKZ01000110.1 GCA_003550725.1 Bacteroidales bacterium
TAGTATTATTATAGAAATTTTAAAGTATGTTATTAATTGAAAAAAAAATAGAAAAAAACTGTCAATCTTATTCAGACATGGAAAATTATTACCTGCCACTCGTCACCCGTCACTCGTTACTAAAAAATAATCACAGAAACAAAACATATATTTCAAAGAATAATAACATTAAATAAATTACAAAAAAATGAAAACAGTAATAAAAACAAAGGATCTGACAAAGATTTACAACAGTTCGGTAGCACCTGTGAAAGCTGTAGATAATGTAAACCTTGAGTTTGGCGAAGGTGAATTTACTGCTATTGTAGGACCTTCGGGAAGTGGTAAAACCACATTCCTGAACTTAATAGGTGGGCTTGACAAACCGACGGAGGGACATGTAGTAATTGATGATACAGATATCTCAAATATGAAGGAAAGTAAACTTTTCGACTTCAGGTTGAAAAACATAGGTTTTGTATTTCAGTCGTACAACCTGATCCCCGTATTAACGGCAAAAGAGAACGTATCATTTATTATGCTTTTGCAAAAGGAATCTAAAGCCAAAATGGAGAAGCGTGCTGTAGAGATGCTCGAGCAGGTGGGGCTTTCAGAGAAGGTAGATGTTCGCCCCAGCAAGCTTTCAGGTGGGCAGCAGCAGCGCGTTGCAGTTGCAAGAGCACTGGCATCCAAACCAAAGTTTGTACTTGCCGATGAGCCGACAGCAAACCTTGATACCGAATCGGCCTTCAACCTGCTGGATATTATGTCAAGATTAAATAAAGAAGAAAATATAACACTTATTTTCTCAACGCACGATCAAAGAGTTATTGACAGGGCAAGACGTGTTATTACGCTTGTGGATGGAGCAGTGAGCAAGGATGAAGCTTTTGAGAGGTAATTTTTTAACCACAGAGAAAAACAAATATTAAAAACTCTGAGCAACTCTGTGAATAACTCCGTGAAACTCTGTGGTTAAACGGAAATATGGTAAATTTTAACCACAGAGTTACACAGATTAATACACAGAGTTACACAGAGAAGAACAAATAATAAAAGCTCCGTGCAACTCTGTGAATAACTCTGAGCAACTCTGTGGTTGAAAAATATATATTTAAAAAATAAACAATGAAAACTCTTATAACTTTAGCTTGGCGAAATCTCTGGCGTAATAAGCGGCGAACAATGATCACCATTAGCTCGGTTATGTTTGCCGTATTGCTTGCAGGTGCTTTGCTTTCTTTTGCCGGTGGGTTTCAGAAACAAATGCTGGAAACCATGGTGCGGCAGGAGACAGGTTATCTGCAAATACAGGATGCTATGTATCTTGATGAACCTACTATGGATCATTTGTTCGAATACGGTGATGGGGTAAAAGATGCTATTGAGCCGTTTGATAATGAAATTCAATATACTGTACCACGCATACAAGGGTTTTCACTGGCTGCAAAGGAAATTACGTCAAAACCTGCTATGGTAACAGGCATTGTTCCTGACAAAGAAGACAAGCTTCGCAATCTTTCAGATAACATTGTAAAAGGTAAAATGTTTTCTGGTAATAATAATTATGCTGTTGTTGGTAAAGGATTGGCTGAAATGTTGGATTTATGCATTGGTGATACTTTAACACTAATAGGGCAGGGATTTCAGGCAATGTCAGCATCAGGTAGATTTGAAATAGGAGGGATAATGGAATTTTCATTGCCCGAGCAAAATAACACAATGGTGTTTTTGCCTTTGCAGGTAGCTCAATGGTATTTTGCTGCTGATAACAGGTTAACCAATCTTATACTGATGATTGATGATGAAGAAAAAGCCGGGTATTTGGCTGAAGCTATCCAGGAAAAGCTTGATGATGAATGGTATGCTGCAAGAACCTGGCAGGAATTAATGCCCGACATTGTTGGTTTAAGGGAGATGCAGGATACGGTTTATTCACTTATAGCATGGATTTTCTATATAATTGTTGGATTTGGAATATTTGGAACCATACTTAATATGCTATATGAGCGTATGAGGGAGTTTGGCATATTGTTATCAATAGGTATGAAACGACTACAACTGGGCATGGTAAGTTTAACAGAAACATTCATTATTGGTATGATTGGAGTGATAGCCGGAGTAATTATTAGTTTTCCTGTTATGTACCTGTTTCAAATATATCCCATAAAGTTTACCGGTGAAATGGCTAATTACATACTTGATTTGGGAATGGAACCGGTATTCCCTTTTTTGGTTGATATTAATATATTTTTGAATCAGGCACTGGCATTTTTTATAATTACAATGATAATTGGCTTGTATTCAATTAATAAGATAAACCGGATTAGAATCATTGAAGCTGCAAGGAATTAGAAGTTGTGATAATGCATAAAGGAATTTCTTCTAAAATAACAGTTATGAAAAGGATTATAAATTGTATAAAAATGGTAACGGGTAACTAGTAACGAGTGACGGGTAACGGGAGACCGGTATTCGGGAATCCCTATACAATAATAAATTTGTTTTAATACAAGAAAATAAATATTAAAAATATTGATGATAGTTTCAAACATAAAACAAAACATCACCTCGTCACTCGTTACCTGTTACTACATACTTTACTAACGATAGTTATACATACAATCAAAAAAAATGAACACACTAATTAAAATAGCCTGGCGAAACGTATGGCGCAACAAAACACGCAGCCTTGTTATCATTATTGCGATTTCGCTTGGTTTGATAGGTGGAAACTTTATTTCTTCTGCATACATTGGACTGATGAATCAAACCATTAAAGAAACCATTGAAAAACAAATTTCTCATATTCAGTTTCATGATCCTGATTTTATTTCAGACCGTGAATTACGTTATAATATTGAAGATGCTCATAATATTTTTGATGAATTGCTAAAACATCCCAAGATAAAGTCAGTAGCTGCCCGCACAAAGATGGATGGCATGATTGCTTCACCTTACCTTTCATCAGGAGTTACTATAATTGGTGTTGAGCCGGAGTGGGAACTCAAGACTACTGCTTTTGATGAACAAATAATTGAAGGAACGTATTTTAAAGAAGATGGAAGGTTGCCTTCAATTGTGATAGGAGAAGAGCTTGCAGACAAGATGCAAAGCAGAGTTGGTTCACGTATAGTTCTGACTTTTCATGATGTTGACGGTGAAATGATCAGTGCAACTTTCAGAGTAGAAGGAATATTTAGGTCGGTTGCAGCAGCTTATGAGATGCAGAATATCTTTGTTGAGACCAATGATATCAATAGGTTAATTAGCGGTGAAGATAAGATAACTGAAATAGCCGTTCTTCTTAAAGATCATGATAAATACCGGGAGGTAGCTGCTGGGCTAAGTAATAAATATACCGGCATTAAAGTAAGACATTGGGACGAGATAGCTCCGGATATACAATTTATAGTAGAATACACAGAAATGAGTATGATAGCAATAATTGCTGTTATTATGCTTGGTGTATCATTTGGGATATTGAATACTATTCTTATGTCTGTACTTGAAAGGGTCAGAGAACTTGGAATGCTTATGTCTATAGGGATGAAGAGAATAAAAATCTTTAGCATGATAGTCCTTGAAACGGTGTTCTTGTCAATTACAGGTGGGGTGGTAGGGATGGTGTTATCATCACTACTGATAGGATATGTTCACAATACAGGGTTGGATCTCTCTGCTATTGGCGGAGAAGGGTTACGAGAATTCGGTTTTTCACCACTTATATATCCGGAATTAAATGTATCTTTTTATATACAGGTAACTATTGTAATTGTAATATTTGCTATTCTGGCATCAATATACCCTGCCAGAAAAGCTATAAAGCTGGCTCCTGCACAGGCGGTGAGGCAGGAATGATTTGACTTGTCCTGAAATAAGTTTACAGAAAAAGTAAAATTAAATCAGGACTATGAAAAGGTTCAGAATCCTTATACAATAAAAAATTTGTTTTAATACATGAACGTAAATAATAAAATTATTAATGATTAATTTGAGCATAAAAACAAACATTAACTCGTCACCCGTTACTCGTTACCCGTCACCAGTATACGTCACTTTAAAAAATTAAAAAATGAAACTAATACTAACATTGGCATGGCGAAATTTATGGCGGAATAAGCGTCGAACTTTGATTACTATCAGTTCGGTTATGTTTGCCGTTATACTTGCTGTTTTCTTCTTTTCGATGGAGCAGGGCTCATATGAGCGTATGATTGATACAACAGTAAAATACTCTACGGGCTATATACAAATACAGGATGTGATGTATGATGAAGAGCCTTCAATGGATTATGCAATGCTATTTGATGATAATATAAAAGATCTGCTGAATGAATTTGAAGAAGATATTGCCTACCATGTTCCCAGAATCCAGAGTTTTGCCCTGGTGGCTACTGATGAGATAACCAGGGGGAGCATGGTAATTGGCATTGAACCGGAGCTTGAGGATAGAATGAGTGAGCTTTCGGATGACATGGTAGAGGGGGAGTTTATAGAAAGTGGTGATGATGGTGTTGTTGTGGCTGAAGGCCTTGCCGGGATATTGAACATTGGTATTGGCGATACTTTAGTGCTTTTAGGACAAGGGTTTCATGGGGCTACTGCTTCGGGGCTTTATCCCGTGAAAGGGATTGTTGATTTGCGATTGCCGGAACTGAATAATAACAGTATATATATGTCTTTAGAGGCTGCACAGTGGTTCTATGATGCCGAAAGCAGGCTTACATCACTTATTATAATGCCTGAAAACCCTTCACGAACCGATCAGTTGGCTGAAGGGCTTAATAGTAAAATAGACAGCGAATGGTATAATGTACTTACCTGGGAAGAAATGCTTGAAGACCTGCTCAATATGATGCAGTTTGATATGGCAGGCACATGGGTTTTAATGATAATCCTGTATATTGTTATAGCATTTGGGTTATTTGGGACAATACTAACTATGCTGATAGAAAGAAGGCGTGAATTCAGGCTCTTGTTTTCACTTGGTTTGAAGCGCTCAAGCCTTGCTGCAGTCTGTTTTTTTGAATCGGTTTTTATAACCTTTACAGGTGCAATAGCGGGTATACTGCTGGCATTCCCTGTTGTATTATATTTTTTCCATAACCCTATACCTTTAACAGGGGGCATGGCTGAAACCATCATTGATTATGGCTTTGAACCTGTTATGCCGTTTTCAATGACGCCTTCAATATTTTATACTCAGGCGATAATTGTATTTTCAATTGCTTTTTTGGTCGGGTTATTCCCGGTTTATAAAGTGTTTAAATTTAAAATTGTTGATCAGAAAAAAATAAAAAACTGATTTATGAAAATTTCTTTTGGTGACAAGTAACGGGTAACGGGTGACGGGTAACAGGTGACAAGGTATTTGGCAGTTACAGGCAAATATTATTTTGTAATTAATTTATTGTAATTTAATGATATAAATATTAAAAATATTAGTGATGATTTCAAACAACCCGTTACTCGTTACTCGTTACTCGTCACTTTAAAAAACAATTAAAATGAAAATGTTATTAAAAATATCATGGCTTAACATGTGGCGAAATCGTCAACGTAGCATAGTAATGATCATTGCTGTAATGGTCGGCTTATGGGGAGGAATATTTGCTGCATCTTTAATGTTCGGACTATTGAATCAAAGATTCAAATCAAGCATTGAACAACAGGTGTCACATGTTCAGATACACCATTCTGAATTTTTAAGGGATTACAATGTAAAATACTTTATTCAAAGATGGGATGATCTAAAAGTTGAACTTTCAGAAGACAACGATGTCCTTGCATTTTCGGGTAGGGCGAAAGTAAGCGGCATGATAAGGACGGCCACTTTAACTGCCGGTGTCAATATTATGGGTGTTTGTCCGCAAATGGAAGCCAATACCACATCACTGGATGAAAATATCATTGATGGTAATTACCTGGATAAGGAATTCCGTAATCCTGCATTGATAGGCGAAAGCTTGGCTGACAAAGTAAATGCAAGAATAGGTTCTCGCATAGTTTTAACATTTCAGGATGTTGATGGAGAGCTTGGTGCTGCTTCATTCAGGGTTGCCGGTATTTACCGGACAGCTGCAACTGCATGGGACGAAAGGCATGTGTTTGTATTGCAGGATGAGCTTAATGAACTTTTAGGCTATGAGAAAATCGTTAACGAAGTGGGTATACTGACTGATGATCATGAAAAAGCTGATGCTTTTGCCGGCAGATACCAGGAGCTTTACCCTGATCTTGAAGTCAGAACATGGGCGGAAATATCACCTGAATTAGCCTTTTTACAAGAGATGGCTGGTATGATGTATGTTATAATTTTGATTGTAATACTTTTGGCATTAGCGTTTGGATTGCTTAATACAATGCTTATGGCTGTTATTGAAAGAATAAAAGAGCTTGGAATGCTTATGGCTATTGGCATGAATAAGAAGAGGATTTTTGCCATGATCTTGCTTGAAACAACATTTTTATCTTTGACCGGGGCTATACTCGGAATGGCCGTTGGCTATACCACGACATCAGTTTTGAGCAGGAAAGGAATTGACTTGTCGGCAGTTGGGGGAGATGCGCTTAAAGATTATGGGTTTGATGCAGTTGTATATCCGGTTTTTGAACCCGGGGTTTTTGTTATTATTACAGTGCTGGTAATACTGACAGCATTGTTTACATCAATTTTCCCGGCATTGAAAGCATTGCGCCTAAAACCGGCTGAAGCTGTGCAGGCTGAATAGCAGGTACAGTGACGGGTAATGGGTAACGCGTCACTCGTCACCCGTTACTCGTTACAAAAAAAATAAACATAAAAAATAATTACACAAATGCAAAACAAAACACTATTTCTAATTCTGATAGTAAAGACACTATTTCTTTTACCAGTTAGTGCAAATGATAATGAAGAAAGCTTTATGGACCGGTTTTCGATTCGCGGCTATGTCAGGGATATGCCAATTTTGTCTTTAGATGAAGATTTTTCAGATCCGGAGTTTACCAATATTTTTCACAACAGGCTTAATTTTAGATTTGATGCTACTGAAAATATCCAGCTCCGGGTTGAAGGACGCAACAGGCTTATGTACAATGAAATGCTTAAAGACATTCCTAATGTAAAGGATATTTTTGAAGAGGATGACGGATTATTGGATATGTCGTGGGTTTGGTTTTCAGATGGTCCGTGGCTTGGACATAGTGAAATAGACCGGTTGTATATGAATTGGAGCACTGAAGGATGGCGCGTACGCGTTGGAAGACAAAGGATAAATTGGGGAATCAATCTTGTTTCAAATCCAAATGACCTTTTTAACACATATTCATTTTTCGATTTTGATTATCCCGAACGTCCCGGTGCTGATGCTATAAGGATACAACATTACCTTGATCATGCTTCTCAGATACAATTAGCAGTTAGCCCGGCAGAAGACAGTGAAGATATGGTTGCTGCCGGAATGGTTAATTTTCAGCAATGGAATTATGATATTCAAACTCTTGCAGGATATTATAAAGACCGCAGTGCAATTGGTATAGGCTGGGCAGGTAATATTGGAGGTGCCGGGTTTAAAGGTGAAGCAACATGGTTTTACGACCTTGAAAAAACACCCGGTATTGAAAGGGGTAATATCGTAGCTGCCGTAGGTATGGATTATATGTTTAGTACAGGCACATTCGGTGTAGTTGAGTTTCTTTATAATGGTGGATATCAACGCGACCCCGAGCAGGTGTTTTTAATAACCGAACCATTACAGCCTGATAATATAATGTTTTCAGAGTACGCAGCTACGCTTAGTGCAGATCATATGTTTTCTCCAATATTAAACGGTGGAATGGCAGTTATGGTAATGCCCGATATTGAAGCTTTATTTGTTTCTCCAAATATTTCTTATTCTGTTATAACGGATCTTGATTTTGAGATTTTGGCACAGATTTTTATTGGTGGAGAAGAAGGTACTGTTTTACATGAATATGCCGGCTCATCATGGATAGCGTCTTTAAAATATTCGTTTTAACAGATTATAGTAACACTTCGAATAAGGCAGAAGCCTGGTAATCATTTCATATTTATTTATAAAATATATTTATTACTGTTAAAATAAGAGCAGTATCTTTTTGGATTGTAATATTTTTTTCTTCCAATAATTTGAATTTTTTTACCAATTTTGCATTTTAAAAAAATCAGATTAACTTTCTATTTTGGCTCTGATTTAATATTGTTTTTTATTTGGATAAATGCGTCGATGATAAAAAATTAGAAAATGGTTTTTAGGAAAGTATTTTGTGAAAAGAAATTAATTATAAGCATTTTATTATTATATGGTTTTGTATCTGTTTTTGGCATTAATACTGAAAATAGTATAATATTATCTGATAAAGCTGAGATCACATTACTTACTTCGACACCCGGAGAAGAACTCTATTCTGTTTTTGGTCACAGTGCTTTGCGTGTTAATGATCCTGAAAATGAAATTGATTTGGTCTACAATTATGGAACCTTTGATTTTGATACGCCCAATTTTTATTACAAGTTTGCCAAGGGTCGGTTGATGTATATGTTGTCAGTCGGGCCATATAGATATTATGAGTCTGTATATCGGATTGAAGGACGTGCTATATACGAGCAGGTTCTTAACCTTTATTCTTTTGAAAAGCAAAAGGTATTCGAATTTTTGCGCGAAAATGCTTTACCTGAAAATAAGTATTACCATTATGACTTTTTTTATGACAATTGTGCTACGAGAATACGAGATATAGTAGATGAGAAGCTTAATGTAGAATGGTATGAAGAGCCTTATGATCCTGATCGCCGAACTTTTCGCGATTTATTATCACCTTATCTGGAGAACATGCCATGGAGTGAGTTTGGAATTGATATTGCTCTTGGTTTACCTGCTGATAAAGTAGCTGAACCTTACGAATATATGTTTATTCCTGATGAAATGTTTATTGCATTTGCTAACGCACAAATGGTTGATGAAAGACCCCTTGTCAGTGAGGATCGTATTTTGCTTGAAAAGAGGTCTCAGCCGGCCCCTCCACATCCTATTAGCCCAAATATAGCCTTTTGGCTTATTTTTGCCCTGGGGCTTATTAGCTTTGCTAACAAAAAAGCAGCAAAATTATTTGATATAATCTTTTTTTCTGCTTTAAGTATAACAGGGTTGCTTATAATTTTTCTTTGGTTTATTTCAGAGCATTTAGCTACAAATAGTAATATGAATCTTTTATGGGCATTGCCTTTCCACATTTACTTTTTTTTAAAGTATCATTTTAGTACTTTAAACAGTTTTTCCAAATGGTATTTTAAAGTAATTATGGTATTATCAGCTTTGATGATTTTCTTCTGGGAATTGATCCCACAGGGATATAATGCTGCATTTTTTCCGATAGTATTTCTGATTTTTATCAAATCTATACCACCGGCATTAGATATCAACATAACTGACATGTTACATTCGTTGTTTCGGAAAAAGAAAAAAACATTATAATAACTCTTCCAAACCAAAGGGTAATATTTTTTATAGTTTTGTTTTATATTGCCGGCATTGAATGTTTTGTTATCCAAATAATTGCCTTTATCAAGGTTTTTTTGATAATGGTAAAAGCATAAAATGTATATTCACATACTATATTAAAATCAGAATGATTGTTGCAATCTAAATTTTTAGTACTTTAGTCACCCTAAAACAACTTTTTAGGATAAACATTATGTTTGTCAGCCATTTGGGCTTTATTCTTAAAATTTTAAACTATTTATGCAATTCTGTGTTTTATTAAAGTATTTTTTTGCAGATTGCATGTCAAAAATAAAATTACGGCTAATTATTTTTTTACAGCTGAATTAATAAAAAGAAATCATACAATAAAAACCAACTTTATATATATTTAGTTTTTATGCATAAATTAGTTGCATTCTTTAGATCGTTAAACAGAGAAGTGTTTATTAATATTTTCATTGTTGTTTTTTATTTTTTAGGTGCTATAGGCCTTGAAAGAAATTTTTCCCGGGATTTTTTTATCAGTGTAATGCCATATTCTCTTCTTATGGTATCGGCATTGTTGTTTTTGGTTCATTATAGATGGAGTTATAAACATTTTTTGGTTTTTTTACTAATTATACTTTTTGGATTTGGTATTGAGGTTGCAGGAGTTTATACCGGCGATATTTTTGGTGAGTATTCTTATGGCAGGGCATTAGGGGTAAGATTTATGGGGACGCCTCCTCTTATAGGGTTAAACTGGCTAATGTTAATATATTGTGTATATTTGATAATAAACAAAACCGGTTTGCCGGTTTTTTTAAAGATTCCGGCAGGTGGTTTGTTAATGGTAATTTATGATGTTATAATGGAGCCTGTAGCCATTCGTCTTGATATGTGGAGTTGGAGTGGCGACATCATTCCCATGCAAAATTATGTTGCATGGTTTGTAATATCATCTTTGATGCTCTCTGTCTTTTATGTTGCCCGATTGCATTATATAAACAGGGTTGCATTTACGCTTTTCTTTTCACAGATAGGCTTTTTTATTTTGCTTAACGTAATATTAAGAATGTAAATATATGATAGAGGCAAAACATGTACTATGGTTTCAATATATGTTTAGTGTTTACCTGTCATATTCCCTCAAGCTGCATTTCAGGAAGATTGACATAATAGGCGATGTTAAAGACAGGGATATGCCGTTTCTTGTAATTTCAAATCACATAAGTTGGTGGGACGGGTTTTGGATATTAAACATGAATAATAAAACTTTTAAAAGAAAATTTTATGTGATGATGCTTGAAGAGCAGCTTAAGCAGAACATGTTTCTTAGAAAACTTGGGGCTTTTTCAATAAATAAAAAAAGTAAAACTCTATTTGACAGCCTTGAGTATGCTTCAAAATTGCTTAAGAACAAATCCAATATGCTTTTGTTTTTTGCCCAGGGAAGTATTCAGTCACAGCATAAAAGGCAGTTTGTTTTTGAAAAAGGCTTGGATCGGATATTAAAGGAAGTTGATAATAACATACAAGTTTTATTTGTCGCTAATTTGCTTGACTATTATTCTTTTAAAAAACCTGCTTTGAATCAATTTCTATGCAGTCCTGAAAAAACAACAGGCTTTTCAATTCAGGAGCTAGAAGAACATTACAATGATTTTTATAAAGACAGCATCAATAAACAAATAGCAGCCTTATGATCTATTTTGGGGGGTTTATAATTTTTTTTACCGGTTTAAGGTTGATTATAGCCTTATTTAATTTATTGGGACGGCAGTGGTTAAAAGATCGTTCTTCAAAAGACGAACCCAGGGTTTCGGTTTTAATACCTGCACGTAATGAAGAAAAAAACATTGCAATTATCATTGAAGATATTTTAAGTCATGATTATAATAATATAGATATTTGGATTTATGATGATATGTCGGAAGACAGGACTTTGCAAATAATTAAAAGATATGCCGATAAAGATTCGCGTATTAATATAATACAAGGCAATGAGCCATCTGCTGGGTGGCTTGGGAAAAACCATGCTTGCCACTGCTTGTCGTTACATGCTCAAGGTGAGTACTTATTGTTTCTTGATGCTGATGTTAATATTAAAAAGGGGGTTATTAAAAGTGCAGTTAGACATGTTAAAAAACATCATTTAGCTCTTTTATCTGTTTTTCCGGTACAGAAGATGCATTCATTTGCCGAAAAAATCACAGTGCCCCTGATGAACTGGATTTTATTAAGTTTACTTCCACTTATTCTGACAAAAATATCTTCAAAACGATCATTTTCAGCAGCAAATGGTCAGTTTATGTTTTTCGATGCTGATATTTATCATAGAGAAAAGTTTCATGAAAAGATGAGGTTAAGGAAAGTGGAAGATATAGCAATTTTCAGATATATGAAAACCAAAGGTTATAAGGTTCAAACTTTACTTGGCAATAAGCAGTTAGCATGCCGAATGTATAGTTCATGGCATGATGCTGTTCATGGTTTTTCGAAAAATGTTTTTGAGTTTTTCGGAGGAAGCAAAATAATAGCATTTTTGTTTGCATTGTTAACTACTTTTGGCTTTTTACCTGTGTTGTTTGGGTTGCCTATTATCTTTACTATTGCATATTTTTCAATGGTCATATTGATTCGTATTATAATTTCAGCAGTCAGTCGCCAAAATATTATACATAACCTGGTACTCGCGCCTTTGCAACAATTGAGTTTCATATACGTTATTTTCAAGGCTTTTAAATTACAAAAACAAAAAGCCACTTTTTGGAAAGGAAGGAATATAGATGTTTAATAGATTTAATTTTTTTGAAGTTATGTTGGTTAAGTTTTGTTATTTAATGCTTGCAGTTTTATTTTCGCTAAATGTTTCAGCGAATAATAGTCAGGAAAAATTTCAGGAGCAGATTTATACCTGTTTTATTGACGGGAAGATGGATAAATGGGAGAGGACTATTGATGAGATGGAGCAATATTATGCTTCTTATCGGGTTCCCGGTATGCTTTATGACCTTTTAATTGCCCGGTATGGATTTATAGCAGTCAGTCTGGATGAAGAGGAAAAAAGAAAAGCCCGTGTACAAATTGAAAAGGCTGAAGTTGAACTGGAGAGGTTGTTTAATTACAGATCATATGTTTCTAATGCTTATGCTCTTAAGGGGGCATTATTGGCTTTCCGGATATCATTAAACCCTTTTAATGCTATTGTGCTCGGTAACAGGGCTAATAATGCCATTGATAAGGCAGTAGAAACCGACGAAAATAATCCTGCTGCATGGATGGAAAGGGGTAACTCTGCTTTTTATACTCCTTCGGCTTTTGGTGGGAGTAAACAAGAGGCAGTAAAATACTATAAAAAGGCTGTTGAACTATTTGAAAATAATTTAAAACCCAATCAGCGCTGGTTATATCTCAATACATTAGTAGGGCTTGCGAAAAGTTATGAGCATACGGGCGAACAATTGCTTGCAATAAATACTTATAAAAGGGCATTGGAATATGAACCTGAATTCTCATGGGTAAGGGATGAATTGTTGCCGAAAGCAAAAAAAGAAAAATAGTTAACTGGATGTTAATATGAATACAGCTGATATATGGACAAAAAGCCTTTTCCCCGGATTAATGGATTATGTCATAATGGCTGTATACCTGGTAGCGATGTTTATTATTGCTATAAATATCCAGAGAAAATACCAGGATCAAAATCCTGTTTACCGTTTTTACACATGGGGCTTATTTGCTAAAGTAGCGAGTGTTATTATTTTTTGCCTTATTTATACTCTTTATTATGAGGGGCATGATACAACCAATTATTATAGAAGCTCAGAAGCGATGGTTAATTTGCTTTTTCAAAAGCCGCTAAACTATTTTTCTCTTCTTCTTGGTAATTTAAGTCCCGAAAATCGTATGGCTTTTGATTCATCTACCGGTTTCCCTTGGTATTTGAGCGATTACCAATCTTTTACAACAGTTAGATTAACTAGTATATTCACACTTTTAGGTTTCAAAAATTATTTTACTGCTTCTATATTAGTTGCATGGTTTGCTTATACTGGTATATGGAAACTATATCTTGTTTTTACCGATTTGTTTAAAGGAGCTTATAAAGAGCTTGCCATAGCCGTACTTTTTTTCCCATCAATACTTTTTTGGGGTTCAGGAATTATCAAAGATACTTATACTTTGATGGCTGCCGGATGGTTTGTATATGGGTTTTATAATCTGTTTATAAAAAAAAGAATTAAGGCCGGGTATATTATATCGGTCATATTGTCTGTATATTTAATGATATCAATTAAGCCCTATATCTTTGTAGCATTGCTTCCGGGTGCTTTTCTTTGGGTGTCATTTGAAAGGATAAAAAATATAGGTAATGTTTTTTTGAGGGTTTCCATAGGGCCAGCAATAATAGTGTTATTTCTTTTGATTTCAAGGTTATTTATTATAAGTTTTAGTGACAGGCTGGGTGAATATGCCACCTTAGAAGGCATAATAGAAAAGGCTGTGATAACCCAGGATGACCTCACCCGAGCTCATGCCTATGGTGAAAATTATTTTGACATTGGCGAGCTTGACGGTACTCTTACCAACTTTATAAGCAAAGCCCCGCAAGCAGTATTTGCAGGACTTTTCAGGCCCTTTATATGGGAGGGTGATAATGTGTTGATCCTTATATCCGGTGTAGAAAATATGGCAATTATGTTGTTTTTTGTATTTGTTTTGCTAAGGGCAGGGCCATACCGTTTCCTAAGAATAATCAGCAGATCGCCTTCCCTGGCTTTCAGCCTTCTTTTTGCCCTTATATTTGCTTTTGCCGTGGGGATTTCAACAGCCAATTTTGGGGCTTTGGTAAGATTAAGGATTCCACTGTTGCCTTTTTTGGGTATGGTGCTTTTTGTTGTTAATTTTTACTGTAAACGTTTGAAAAGGGTAGGGCAGGCTTAGTTTTTTAATTCTCTTTAATCCGAAAAATTTATATTCTCAATTTTGTTATGGTCCAGATAGATAAGCAGTAGTTTTATGTTTTTATAGCCCATGTCATTTAGTAGTGTGCCATATTTTTTGATTTGGTTTTGATGTTTTTGGTGTGGATCACCTGTTTTATAATCAATTACAGCTGTTTGTTCATTAGAGAAAACTATGCGGTCGGGCCGGTAGAAGTTCCCATTTTCATCAAATATGCCGGGCTCTGTTTTTATATTATATTTTTCCGAAAAAAACGGTTTTATCAAGGGGTTATTTATTATTGATTTAATATTATTCTTAAGGTCATCACTTTCTTTTTCGTTGATATATCCATCAAAAATCAACTGCTCCATAACAATGGGTATATCCTTTTCTGCATATATGTTTTCCATAGCTTTATGTATTTGTCTGCCCCTTATTACCTTTTTTACCTGTCCGGTATCATGTGGCTGGTCAATAACGCGTGCCTGAACCTTTTCATGACGGGGTTGATTAATATATTTATTTAGCCATATTTTGCCCTGATTTTCTTCATATAATTGTTTTTTTGCAGACTTAATATCAATATTATTTGATTGTTTTATAGGAAAAGAGTAGACAAGCTTATCATTATTCCATAGTTTTTTATTTTTTAAGTATTCATATAGAATAGAGTTAAGGCTATTTTTTGGAAATTTACCTGAACCGGGCACTGATGAGATCACGTACAATTTTTCTTTTGGCCTTGTAAAGGCTACATAGGTCAGATTGATCAAATCAAGCATTTTGCTTTCTTCTTCATACGAATACAAATCTGAAAAATTTGTTTCTGCCAGGTTTTTACGAGAGCTAATATATGCGGCTTTTAGACCTGAAATTGTTTTATTGTCAAGATTAATCCAAAAGCCGTCATCTTTATGTGATTTTACCGCCTCTTTTGCAAAAGGATAAATAACAACAGGGAATTGCAATCCTTTGGATTTATGTATGGTAATTACTTTTACTGCATTTAGTTTATCAGGAATGATCAATGAAAGTTTGTGTTTATTTTCATCCCAGTATCTCAAAAATTCGGGGATAGAATTATAATGTGATTGTTGGAATTCATGAACGCAATCAAAGAAAAAAGTTAAATATGGGTCAATGTTTTGTTGTGAGTGGAAAAACAATCTTACTGTTTCTTCAAACAATTCATAAACATTGTCGGTATTTGAGATAAATGAAGATAAATTTAATCCGTTTTCTTTTAATAGAGAAACAAGTTTTTCAAAATTATTTATATCATTATTTTTCACTCCGTTTTCTTCGTCATAAAACAAGATTTTTAGGCAATTGTGGAGGTTATCGGGTTGTTTTATCACTTTGTTGTTAATCAAGAAATCGACACATTCGACTAATGCTAAATTATCGCCGGGATTGTTGAGCATCTTCATGAAAGAAATCAGGAAGTTAACTTTTGACGAGGCGTTTAGCAATAAAGATTCTTCAGAGACCACATATAGTCCTTTGTTAGTCAGATAATTTGCTACTGCAGCGGCTTCTTTTTTCTTACGGCATAATACTGCTATGTCTCTGTATGAGTATTTACCGTTAACTAGTTCATTTATTGTATTATTTACTTTTTCAACGGTTTTATTTTCAAACTCTTCCTTATCATTGCTTTTTATTTCCGGGATAAAAGATATTTCAACATATCCGCCGTTGCCGGTTTTATTGCTTTTTTGATGATGGCCCTGATATACTTCTTTTATAAGATCGGGCAATCCGGCTTTTATGGTTTCAAAAAAGTCATTATTGAAATTAACGATGTTTTCGAGTGACCTGTAATTTATTGTACTTTCTTCAATATCATCAGGGATTTGGCGGTAGTTGGCTTCAAGCGTTTTTTCAACCATTTCCTTATTTACCGAATATATTTTTCTTGTTAGCTTTGGCAGCATGATAAATTGTTGAGCATCTCCACCCCGCCATCTGTAAATTGACTGCTTAGCATCACCTACCAGTAAGCACATGTTTCCGTTTGCAAGGCTGTTTTCAATTAGAGGTAACATGTTCTGCCACTGAAGCACCGAGGTGTCCTGAAATTCATCTATCATATAATTCTGATACCGTTCGCCAATCCTTTCATATATAAATGGTATAGGTTCATGAGCAATAAAATCGGATATCTTTTTATTGAAATCAGAAATAAATAAACTGTTTTCTTCTTTCCTGATATTGTCTATTATCTTTTCCATCTCGTTTATCAGTGCAAGCGAAAAGATGTTGTTTCTGATGTTATCCAGTAAAATATATTCACTAAGATTTTTTTCTGAAAGGTCTATTATTTCATCAGCTATTTTATTCAGTTCTGGAGCTATATTGTTAATAGCTGCAATATCTTGTTTGTCGGCTTTTGCGCTGTGCCATTTGTTTTCGTTTAAAATCTTTTGGACTGTTTTATTTGGCGGCAGGCCATCCAAAATTCTACCGTTCGAGAGTTTTTTAAACCATGAAAAGATTCCTTTATTACCTTGTGCCATCGAACTAACCTCAACGTCTGCTTTGTTAATAAGGTGAAGTCCGTTATTAGCAAGATCAATAAGCCGGTTTTGAAAGTTGTTTTGTTTCTTCTTAATCTCTTTGTATGCTTTCAAAAAATCGGGTATATCTTTCTCTTTTATTTTATCTATATAGTGGATACTGTCTTCGTTAAGCATTTTGCCGGCCATCTCTGTTATTTCATGTTCGATGCCAAAACTACGTTCTTCATCAATCCGTGATTCAATAAAGTTTACCAGCAGATTAGTAAGCACCGGATTGTTTTTTTGTCCTGTTCTGCTTATAAGGATGTCAGCTGCTTGTTCAATAGTTTGCCTGGTATCAAATTCGATTTCAAAATTTATTGGTATTTGCAGGTCAAACGAGAATGTTCGTAATATGCGGTGAGTAAAGCTGTCAATTGTACTGATGCTGAAGTCATTGTAATTATGAAGAATGTGAAAAAGCACTTTTTCTGAGTTATCAAGAATGGTGTTTTCTTCCAGGGAAGCTTCGGAAGCGATTTCACGGACAATTTTTTTTGTTTCGGCTTCTTCCTTGCCTGGAAGATTTAAATAGCCTTTTTTTAGTGCAACTATTTCTCCCAATACTTTTATGATGCGCTCTTTCATTTCTGCTGAAGCGGCATTAGTAAAAGTTATTGCAAGTATATGTCGAACCTTTGCCGGGTTTGTCAATACCAGTTTCAGGTATTCTTTAACAAGCGTATATGTTTTGCCGCTCCCGGCCGATGACTTGTAAACTGTAAAGGGTTTTGTATCCATTAATGGTTTTTGATTTTATCGATAAATTCTCAAGCTTGCACTATTAATGGTGTGTCTATGCCTTAGTATAAATCATGCAAATAGCCTTTACCTTCTTTTAGCTTATAATAAAAAGCTTTCAATCTAGCTCCTAATATTTTTAATCCAAATATACATATTATCTGTTATATTACCGCAGAGAAATGCGCAATAAATAAAGCATTAGCCTCCGGTGAAAGCGTATCAGAGTTTTTATTTTTTATGTTTTTATACTTCTTTTGGATTATTTTTTAATATCATGGGTAATTAATACAAAGATTTTTTTCAGTCAAAAGCGTAATAACGAAAATTTACTTTGTCAGGTCAATCAAAAACTGCTTCAAGAACTTTAAGAGATTTTATATCCTTAAAACCTTCTACATGAAGTTTATAATATGTTATGATTTTTTCCAAAAGTGTTTTTTTATAATGAGTGGGCAGTGAAAATTCGTTCAGGTCTTCATATTTCATTTGACACAATTTTTCAAACAAATCACTAGATTGTTTATCAAGGCAATATTGCGAATTGTATTTATTATTTTGACATATACCTTCTTTAAGATTGAAGACGGAGTTGGTATTTTTTTGCTTGAGGTTTGGGTAGAATCCTAGATATTTGGTCAGCTGCATGAGGAATAAGAGGTGAAAACCGGAAACTTTGTCTTTTGAGTTATCTAAATAAAACAATGATTGTTTCAGGAACTCAAACAGCTTTGTATTTGCTTCCTGTTCTTTAAGGCAATTAATAAGAATTTCGCTAAGGAATAATGCGATTGTAGTTTTTTTTATATCTGTCGGTATTTGTTGGTATTTTTTGAAGCAGCTTATTTCTTTAATTCGTTGCAATCCCGGTTTATCATTGTGATATACAATCATTTCAAGTGTTGACAGAGGCTGGAAGAGGTTATATTTTATTGTTGATTTTTTTTTTCTTACTCCCGGCACCAAATAAGACTGCAGCCCAAGTTCTTTAGTATATATCCGTGTTATTATACTTGTTTCATTATACTTAAAACTATGCAATACTATGCCTTCTGTATTGATGTTTATCGGCATATATTATTAATTTAAGAATAATATTTTTGTGACCACAGTTTCGTTACCTTCTTCATCGGTAGAAAAGACAAGATATACTCCCGAGCCCGGTTTACTGCCTCTCATGTTTCTTCCATCCCAGATTGCTTGTCCTCCTTCGGCAATTGTTTCATATACCAGGTTTCCATTTATATCGGTAATTTTAACATCAGCGTTTCTTACAAGTCCTTTAACGGCAATGTATCCGTTATAGCCGGGTTTAACGGGGTTAGGATAAGCATATACGTTTGAATGTTGTTTTTCGGCTTTTGTAGCATACCCGCGATATGATGCTATACCTTGGTCTGTTGAGAAAAACACTTCTCCGGTTTCGGGTTCTACAGCAATATCTCTGACATTATTTGAAGGCAGGGGGCTGTTATCAACATCAAAATGTTTAATTGTAGTACGTCCATCGGGAGCCATCAAAAAAGCTCCGGCTCTTGATGTGCCGAACCATTTTTTATTTGAGCCGTCTACTGTAATAGAGTTGACAGTTTCGTTTCCAAAAAGAAGTCCTGCAAAACCATCTTCTTCCAAAATTATTGGTTGCGCGTTAAAAGGTTGACCGGTCAACACATTGTGCGGTGAATAAAAAACCACTACTCCTTCGCTTGTTGCAACCCATATATAACCATTATGATCTTTTGCTATGGCTGTCACTTCATTACTTGGTAGGCCGCCACTGCCCTGGGCTCTGGTAACATGCTTAACATCGTAGTCATTATTATTAAGAGAGTTTTCCCTGAAAACTATAATTCCATTTCTGCTATGAAAATTTTCTCCACGCATAATAATCCATTTTTGATTTTGGTCATCAATAATCATATCATCAGTGTACCAATCGGATTGTGCTATGCCGCCCAATTCAAATGAAAACCAATCTCCCTGGGGTGTTTTTACTGATAACGGTTTTTCTACCCTTGCGTTAGCCACCCAGATATTGTTATGTGAATCAAATGCCGTGCTGCTGATCCAAATTCTGTCATATGTAGGTGTTCTTGGTTGCAGGGTGCTGTTATCATCATTATAATGGCTTTTAAAATCAAATCCATCAAAAATAAAAATACCGTCAAACCATGTGCTTATCACTGAACGATCAGGGTTTCCGGGATCAATTGAAATATCAGTTATATCAGGTACTCCCTCCATTTCTTCATAACGGCGCCTATTGTAATCATGCCATCTTTCATCAGTAAACCTGAAAAATCCATCATAGTTAGAAAGATTGTCAATCCCCGGTTGGCTGGGAGCTACCCATATACTACCCCTTGATGAAGTTATTGCAAATGAATTTGAACTTGAAGGGCCATGCAAACGGATTTTCTTAGATGAATTTGGTGATGTCATTTTTACCATTCCAAAATGATTATCACCAATCCAAAGATAATCCTGCTCATCTATAATTGCATCATGTGGATTAGGATTGCCGTCGTAATAATTATCAACATGTCTTGTTAGCTCAAAATCCGCATTATAGGTGTCAATAAACGATCTTGTTATTACAATCAGCTCGCCTTTTTCCTCTTTTACCTGCCTCCTGGGATGAAAATAATCTTCCCCATCTGGCCTAAAAACATTCCATTGATCACCATCATAAAAATATAGAGTATCACTTGTATTGTTATTATTTGTTACTGTAAGATTAGTAAATACATAATTATCAAGTGATGTAACATAATTGTAATTACCAAAAGCATCGGGCAATTCTTCTATCCGGTTCCAGTAATTAAAATCTGCAAGATTAGGGGCATCGGTGTCAGCTTTATATACACCCCCGTTGGTTGCCGCGTAAATATAGTCATCAGTGTGAAGCAGGTCATTAACATATATCTGGCTGCCTTCAGGACCAATATAATAAGTATCGCGAATCGAGAAGTCAGACAAGTTAAGATTTACAATCCCAAAGCCGGTGGCCAAATATGCAGTATTATCATCAATAACTACCTTATTAATTTTTTTACTTCCGATAATTGAAGCTCTTTTTATATCAGGGATATTGTAAACTTTATTGTTTTGCTTCAGATCTATATTGCCATTTTTATATGCAATAAATAAGAGCTCTTTTTCAGATATGTATTTTATTTTGGATACTCCGAAGTCTGAAAGCCCGTGAACTTTATTGAATCGTTCAATGCTATTGTCATTTTTATTGTATATCATTAACCCGTATGGATTTGCACCAATTATTTTATTTGGTAATTCAGCAAGGCTTATTATAGTATTATTGGGTAAATGATGACGCCATTGACCTATTGGAATGCCTTGAGCAAAAAGCCCATTTGTAATTAAGAATAGTAACAAAAATGAAAGATAAAGTTTTAGAAACAAATTGATTTTTCGATTATTGCTCACTGTTATTGGGGATTATTTTTGATAAATACAAAATTAATAAAAAAACTTTCAATTATATTTTGGTGCTTAAATTTATAAAATTCCAGGTATAATATTTTTAGTAAAATAGTATTTCTTTATAATAAAAGGTTGTTTGCCATTATTTTGTTTTAATTAAATCAAATTATTATGTTTGTTCATAACAGAATTTACTCGGCATTTATACTTTGAGATTTTATGTAAAACAATATAACGAACAATAAAACCAATATATTATGAAAACTGCAATTATAGGAGCCGGAGGAGTTGGTGGCTATTTTGGCGCTAAAATGGCTAAAGCAGGATGTGACGTTACTTTTTTAGCAAGAGGTAAGCAAGCTTCTGTCTTGAAAAAATCCGGTTTAACGATAAAAAGTATTCATGGAGACTTCCATGTAGAGAATCTGAATGTTAAAGAAAGTATTAAAGAAATCGGTGAGGTTGACTTAATTATTCTTTGTGTGAAAGCATGGCAGGTTAAAGAGATCAGGAGTGAGTTGAAATCAATTATGCATAACCACAACTGCATTATACCTACTCAAAATGGAATACTGGCAGCAGATGAATTGCTTGAAGTAATTGATAGATCAAATGTTTTTGGCGGTGTATGCAAAATATTCAGTAAGGTTGAGTCACCCGGAGTGATTAATCATTTTGGAGCTAATCCTACACTTGTTTTCGGAGAACTGGACGGATCTGTTTCAAAACAAAGTCAGGATGTAAAAGCGTTTTTTGATAGTGCAGGGGTTAATTCACAGATTTCTGCCGATATTCATGCGGATTTATGGAAAAAATTTATCGCAATATGTATAGGCGGACTACTTGCTGTGTCAAATACGACTTATGGAGAGCTAAAAGAATTAAAGGAAACCAGGCAAATGATGATTGAATTGCTAAATGAAATTTATATATTGTCACAGGAAGTAGGAATAAATATTGAACCTGATTTTGTTGATAATGTAGTTTCAAATATTGACACATTTCCACCTGACTCAACAGCATCGCTGACAAGAGATATATGGGAAGGGAAACCATCAGAAATTTATTATCAGAATGGCACTGTTGCAAGGCTGGGTGAAGAATATGGCGTTGATACACCAATAAACAGGTTTGTATTTAATTGTATATTACCAGGGGAGTTAAAAGCGAGAAAAACATACTGTTCTTAAGCAAATGCCGCGACTGGCAAAGTATGGGGCGAAAGTCTATGACATCTCTTTGTTGTAAAGGTCAAATTTTATGGGTAACGGGTGACGGGTGACGGGTGACGGGTAACGGGTAACGGGTGACGGGTGACTTGTCCTGAAATAAGTTTACAGAAAAAGTAAAATTAAATCAGGACTATGAAAAGAAAAGTAAATCACTACACGGACGAGTTTAAATTGCGAGTTATTCAAGATTATGTTAATTCA
>PUKZ01000007.1 GCA_003550725.1 Bacteroidales bacterium
CAATTGATACATGTATATTCAAATCATATTTTTCTGCATTCAAATATAAAAAAAAATTAATTAACAAAAATATTTTTATATATGAATTTATCAAATAGTAATTTAAATATTTACATCTTTTATTTTTAAAAAATAAAAAAAGTGCTTAAAATTTTTAAGCACTTTTCTGATTATAAAGTAATAAATGAATTTGCTATTTCTCTTTTCTAAAACACATAAACCAATCCAGGCAATATGTTTTGTCGTCTTTTGCTTCAACTCTTTCTTTTGCTACTCCACATGAACCGGGTGGTGGAACTATTACATCATCTCCCGGTTGCCAGTTTGCCGGTGTTGCAACCTGTTCCTTATCAGCTTTTTGCATTGCAATGACCATGCGCTTTATTTCATCCATGTTACGACCAGTAGAAAGCGGATAATACAATATGGCACGAACTTTTGCTTCCGGATCCATTATAAAAACTGCACGTACAGCTTGAGTGGTAGAAGCATTTGGCTGAACCATTCCAAATTTGCCGGATACTTCCATCTTCAGGTCTTCTATGACCGGAAAATTTACTTCAACATCTTTCATCCCTTTGAATTCGATCTTTTCCTTAATAGTACGAAGCCATGCAATATGAGCATAAATACTGTCTATTGACAAGCCAATAAGCTCTGTATTTAATTTCCGAAAATCTTCCTGCATTGTGGCAAAAGTCATGAATTCGGTAGTGCAAACTGGTGTAAAGTCTGCAGGGTGACTAAATAAAATTACCCATTTACCCTTATAGTCTTTAGGAAAATTTATATCACCCATAGTGGTTTTAGCTTTAAATTCGGGAGCAGGATCTCCTATCAAAGGCATGCCCATGCACTCCTGCTTGTTTTCTGTTTTGTTTTCCATAATTAATAAATTTATTGTTAATAAAATATTTTTTGTTTGCTAACCGATTAACAACAAACCTGTGTGATTGTTTAAAATAACCGGCAAATTTTATAAAACAGCTTCTGTTTATGTTTCCGGTGTAATTGGCTGTCAACAAGCCATGACCTGAAAAGGATCGTTATAATATAAAAAAATAACATCAGCTCAAAACTGCATAAAAAGCATCTTCAATATGATGTATCTTATAATCATTTCCTTTGAAAAGAATTGAGATAATATCAAACCTTGATTCTAAATCCAGTTTATTTTTTTGCACATATGCATTAGCTGCCTGAACCAATAATTTTTGTTTGTTTTTGGTTACAAACTCTTCGGGTTCGCCAAAGTAGTTTGTACGTCGTGTTTTAACTTCTACAATGACAAGAATTTGATCTTTTTGAGCTATAATATCTATTTCGTTATGTCCTGCCCGCCAGTTTTTTTCCAGTATCCGGTAACCCTTTCCTGCCAAATATGATGCAGCAAGCTCTTCTCCTTTTTTACCGGTGTCATGAAATTCAGCCATAATATCAGGTTTACCGTTTTATTCACTGTATAATTTGTATTCGTAATATTCCATAATCGGATTTGCTAATAATTTGCTGCAGGCAGATTCGACTTTCTCTTTGGCTGACTGCTCATCATCAGCTTCCAGATGAAGCGTAATATGTTTGCCAATTCTCACATCAAATATTTCGGGTATCCCAAGGTTTTTCATGCTATTTGCAACTGCTTTTCCCTGTGGGTCAAGTAAAGCCTTTAAAGGCATAACATTTATTTCTGCACGGTAGTTCATTTGATTAGTTTGTTTTGAAATTAATAAGTTTTAAGATTTATTTATTTATAAAAAAACTACTGTTTTTAAATATAGTTTTAATCAAAATATTTTTTGCAAAAACCCTAATGTAACATAATTGTTTATGCGGTCGAAAAGTAATAAAAATTTCTCTCACGAACAATCATTTTGTTTGATAATTCATTTACAAAAAAATCAGCGTCCGGTATTTATAAAAATCAAGTAATGTCCGGCAAAAATAAATTTTTTATCTGAAGTCTCTACTACTTCGATCGGGATAACAGTTTATTACAAACAAAATCCTGGCAAATGCTTATTATTTTATGACTAAGCAAAGAGCCGCTTGTGCATGCTCCGTAGATAATTTTTTTACATGATATTTATGTATAAAATTAATTAATATAGTATTTAAAACAAACCATTCTTTTTGTAAATAAATAATTATTTCTATCTTATACTTTACAGTTAAATTTTAAACAATAGCGTTATACTTAAGAATGTTTCCGGATGGGGTAACTTTATTTAGAAAAGGCTATTTTTAAATAGTTTGCCTGCAAATAGACATATTTCAGTAATAAGTCAATAATGAAGTTGCTTGAACATATGATGAGCTAACCTCCAAATAAACTTTTACTATATTTTAATGTAATTATCAAAAAAATGGATCAAAAAGTTTTAATATATTATTTTTGTAAAACAGTTCCGTAATAATTGTTATTTTCTTAACACAAAACGTACTTAATTCGAGTAACTAAAGATCAAAGTTTTTTAAATCAATTAAAAATATCTAAAATATGGCAAAAAAAATAGTAATACTTTCATTTGGTATTTTTATAATGCTTGCTTGTTCTCCGGCAACAGATGACAAAAGAGAAGAAAAAAAGGATGATAAAGATACAATTGCTCTTACGGGAGCTGAACGGGATTTTTTTAAGCACATTAGCTCGTTATGTGGAAAAAAGTTTGCAGGTGAAGAAAAATTCATGCGCGATAAAGAAAGAAGCTTTGGTGATGCTGAAATGATTATTCATGTTGAATCATGTACCGAAAACGAGATTCGCATACCTTTTCATGTAGGCAGTGATGAGTCCAGAACCTGGTTATTGCTTGAAGATGAGGGCAGGCTTAGATTAAGACATGATCACAGGCATGAAGATGGCACACCTGAAGAAACCACAATGTATGGAGGATATTCTGATCAACAAGGAACAGAATACTCCCAGTATTTCCCTCCTGACGATTACACATATGAAACACTAGAAAATGCCGAAGGTCATAAATGGTCTTTCACTCTATCAGAAGATCTTAAAACACTGGCTTATTGCCTTAAATTCGATGATGAATTAATATTTAGGGCTGAATTCAATATAGATGAGCCTATTAATTGATTTTAACAATATTGACACTAACAAAATTGAGTTTTTTGATTTAATAATATAAACCAATCAAATAATTCGTATACATTTATTAAACTTTAGAAATTTTCAATATAGATAAAAACTGCATGCAGTTTTTTTAAACATGAAGCCATTACCTACTATACGAATCACCAGGCGTTTTAACTTTGAAGCCGCACATGTATTACACGGATATGATGGAAGGTGTAAAAATATCCATGGGCACAGCTACTCGTTATATGTTACATTAATAGGCAAACCGGTAAACGATGCCGGTAACCCAAAATATGGCATGGTCATGGATTTCTCGGAGTTGAAAAAAGTTATTAATGAACTAATAATTAACCCTTTTGATCATTCACTGTTAATCAAAGAAGATGCCCCTTTATACAAAACAGCAGAGTCAAGCAATTTAATAGGTAAAATTATGCCTTTACCCTATCAACCAACATGCGAAAACATGGTTGCTGATTTTGCTGAAAAAATAATAAATAAGTTGCCAAAACATATTAAGCTGCATAGCCTTCGATTGCACGAAACAGCCACATCTTATGCCGAATGGTATGCTTCTGATAATAACATGCATTAATTAAACAAACCGGTATTAATAGCGATAAAAAGCATACCGCTACCTTAAAACAACCCTGCTTAGCTCTTTTGCAAAATAACCGCGTTTTTCTTTTAAATCTTTATCGATTTTTATATAACCCATTATGCTTTCATTATCCTCTTCCAGCCGCAGCTTTTCCTGGTTGTCTTTAATCATTTTATCAAGCTTTTGAAGTTTATAGTCATATAATACTTCAAAAACTATCTTTTTGAGGTTATCTTCTTCAGTAGCCACTGTTATCTTATGTTTGTTTTCCCAGTTTTCACTCAAACTATAAGGTGTTGTAAGCAATTCAACAGCCAAAAGCCTGACACCTTCATCCTGATAATTAAAAAAATATTGTTCGGGCAATTGATTTTGATCATAATGAGCATTTCTCAATTCTTTAAATATTTTTTTGCAAGCAGGGTTTTCAAAATCAAATCCTTCATTCTCTATATCCTCTATCAATACTTTTAAAACATTATAAGGCACAACAACAGGTTTGTTATCTTCATTCACCGCATCAAGAAAAATTTCTTTATCGCCATAGGCAAGCATTATTCGGATCAGCTCCTTTTCTTTAAATTCAACAGAACCTGTTGGTTGTAAATCTATATCTTTTTTTTCATTACCAGGGTATTCTGTAGTAATATCCGGCTCTTCCCTTTTTTGCTTTGATCTTTCTTCGTAAAATTTTTGTCGCCTGATTTTATTAATCTCTGCAAAAAGCCATTTTTCATCAATCCCCATTAGCTTACTGCACTTTTGTATATAAAGTGTACGTGCAATATTATCAGGCACCAAAGATATGGTCGATGCAATTTCTTTAATCAATCCTGCCTTTTTTACAGGATCATTGCCAGTTTCTTTAAGCAATAAATTAGTTTTAAAAGAAATAAAATCATCAGAGTTATCATCAATAAATTTTTTGACTTCGGTTGGCCTATTATTACTACTGTAGCTGTCAGGATCTTCTCCATTGGGAAACAACACTATTTTTACATTAAGCCCCTCTTTCAAAATAAGATCAATGCTGCGAAATGCGGCTTTAACGCCCGCCGGATCACCATCAAACAATAAAGTAATATTGTTGGTGTATCGCCTGATTAACTTTATTTGATCAACAGTCAAAGATGTGCCCGAAGATGCAACTACATTTTCTATACCAGCCTGGTAAAGAGATATAACATCGGTATAGCCTTCTGTGATATAGCAATTATCGCTGGAAACAATACTGCTTTTAGCAAAAAATATGCCATAAAGGATCTTACTTTTATTGTAAATCTCCGACTCAGCCGAATTGATATATTTTGGTTTTTTGGGATCCGATTTTAGTATTCGGGCTCCAAACCCTAATATACGCCCCGAAAGATTATGTATGGGAAAAATAATGCGCCCGCGAAATGTATCATAAAAATCGTGACCCCTTTCTTTAGATAAACTGGTTTTTAAAAGATGATCTTTTTTATATCCGTTTTTAAGTGCATTTCTTGAAAATTCATCCCAATTATCAGGGCAATATCCAAGCCCGAAATTAATAATTGTTTCCTTGCTATATCCACGCTCTTTAAAGTATGTTAAACCCACTGCCTTTCCTTCTTCCGACTCCAACAACGCCTCATGAAAATATTTTTGAGCAAACGATGTTAATAAAAAAAGAGCATCCTTTTCACTTTGAACTTTTTTATCCTCCTCGGTAAGCTCCGACTCATTTATGTCAATATTATACTTTTCTGCCAGATAACGCAAGGCCTCCGGATAGGTATAATGCTCATGCTCCATCAAAAAATTCACAGAATTACCACCCTTACCACAACCAAAGCATTTATAAATCCCCTTGGCAGGAGACACAGAGAATGATGGAGTTTTCTCATCATGAAACGGGCAAAGACCTATGAGATTTGTACCGCTTCTTTTTAATTTTACAAACTCCCCCACTACCTCATCAATTCTGGCAGCATCAAAAACCTTTGCCACAGTATCCTGTGTAATCATAGTATTTAAATTTATGCTAATTTAATAAAACAATTTCGGGTTATAGTTAACAAAATAAATATTTTTATTAAAAAATCATTAGGTTTGCTGATAGATTAATATAACATGGCAGCCAGTATATTAAATAAATATTTTTATTATATATTTGAAAGTTTAATAATACCTAAATTTCTAAATTGAATTTTTATTTCAAAAAAATTGAATTTGTTTACATGTTTAAAAAGAAAAAACTGAAATTTTTACCTGTTTTTCCTTACTAATTCTACTTTTTTATATATAA
>PUKZ01000065.1 GCA_003550725.1 Bacteroidales bacterium
CCATGTACAACAAAATAATAATAAACATAAAGCCCATGGGTTTTATGTGGGATACTGTTGATCCATTTCTTTTTTGTGTTCATCATCTTGACCATTATCCAAAAGGAAACAGTGAGATGGGACCTGAAGCTTCTTTGTCGGGAAGATTACTGGGGCAGGATTTTACAGTAAAAGATGGCTGGCGGATGTATCATGGGGAAAAAATTCCCGGCTTTCCCGCTCACCCTCACAGGGGTTTTGAAACAGTTACGGTTGTGCAAAAAGGCTATGTTGACCATTCTGACTCTCATGGTGCTGCTGGACGTTATGGCAGAGGTGATGTGCAATGGATGACTGCCGGAGCAGGCTTACAACACGCTGAAATGTTTCCCCTGGTAAATAAAGATAGGGAAAACCCACTTGAGCTTTTTCAGATCTGGCTCAACCTACCAAAGGAAAGAAAATTTTGTAAACCTCACTATGTAATGTTGTGGGCAGAGTCAATACCTAACCTAAAGATTAAGGACGATTACGGGAAGTCTGTTGAAATTGATATTGTTGCTGGTGAAATTGATAATGTTTCAGCACCCTCGCCTGCCCCTGACTCATGGGCTGCTGATAAACAGAATGAAGTTGGAATATGGGTAGTGAAAATGGATGCCGGAGCCAGGTGGACAATCCCTTCTGCTTCACAGGAAGTGAGAAGGATGGTTTACTTTTATAATGGTGAATCAATCAGAGTTGCGGGCATTGATGTAAACCCTATGAATTCAATAGAGATGTTTGCAGGTATGGATGTTGTAATTGAAAATGGTAATAATACCGGGTATTTGCTGATATTGCAGGGAAAGCCAATAAATGAACCTGTTGTTCAGCACGGGCCTTTCGCAATGAATACCTCCGAAGAGATACACCAGGCAATTAATGACTATCATGAAACACAATTCGGTGGCTGGCCATGGGACAGATATGACAACGTTCATCCACGAGATAAAGGAAGGTTTGCCCGTTATGACGATGGGAATGAGTATTTGCCTTGATATTTAATTAAAACGGCATTCCCTTCTCACGTTGCTTTTTTAAAGCTTCTATATACCATTCAAATTCATCCAAAAACCTTGCTGTTGTTTTTTCTACAATGTTATTCTTTGGAGTTAAATCATCATTGAATAATTCTCCGATAGTTATAAAAGGAAGCATTGATGATATCGACGGCATTCCCAATTCACCAAGAATCGCCCGAAGATGTACAGCTGCTCTTACGCCTCCGAAAATACCTGCTGAATAACAAGCTATTGCAGAAGGTTTAAATAAGTATTCACTTTGAAAATGATCTAAAATATTTTTAAGTGCCGGTGGGATGCTGTGATTATATTCGCCTGATACAATCAAAAAACCGTCTGTTTGATTAAAAATATTGGCTAGTTGCTCCAGTTGAGCAGGGGCTTCACCTTTTACATACTCTTTGTACATCTTGTCGAGAAATGGTAAATTATATTCCAAAGGATCAATAAGAAAAGTCTTTAGCCCTCTTTTCTTCACCTTCTTTTCAAGGTATTTGGCTGCCAAAATTCCCTGGCGTTCACTACGCACGGAACCATATATAATGCTTATGGTATATTTCATTTGTGTAAATTTTGGTTAATTGAAAAGTTTAATTTTTATAAAAAGCTTAATGATTATCAACAATGTAACCGATCACCTAATAACAATTACCGAATACTGAAAAGTGAATACCGATTACTAATTACCGGTTTCTGAACACCTTTTCTGCCGGCTATTCTAAAACATGAACCTTTAAAACAAATAACTTATAAAGCATAATGTACTACAGAAAACCATTTATTTTCATCTGTATAAACTTCTAAAACTGTGAAATTGCAGCTCTCAGCCAGATTTTTTATATATTCAGTTGTATATTTATGTGAATTTTCAGTATGAATGGTTTCTCCTTTATTAATTATAATATTACCGGAGATATGCGGGCTTGTTATTTTAATCTGTTTGCTTGCTTTCAAATGCATTTCAATCCTTGATTCGTCCTCATTAAAAAAAGCCAGATGTTCAAAATCATTTATGTTGAAATTAGTTTTTGCAATTTTATTGGCAACCCTTAAAATATTTTTGTTAAAATCTGAAGTTACCTGTTGGCTATCGTTATATGCTCTTTCCAATATGGCTTTATCTTTTACCATATCTATACCCAGCAGAAATTTATCACCCTTTTGCATACAAGCTCTTATGTTTTTTAAGAATTCGCCTGCTTGCTCAGAAGTAAGGTTTCCCAAGGTACTTCCAAAAAAACAGAAAAGCCGGCTTGAGCGCCTTGGTATCATTTCTAATTGCGACAAAAAATCGGCAACAATTCCATGAATTTTAATTTCCGGAAAATCATCAGTGAAAATATCAGTCGTTTTTTTGATAGATGCTTGACTATAGTCAACAGGTATATATAAAATTGTCTTTAAAATATCTTTAGAAACAGCGCTTAATAGTATATGCATTTTTGACCCATCACCATTACCAAGCTCTATAATGTCTTTATCTATTAAATTATTGGCAATCTTTGGAGCTATTTTTTTGAGGATGGATTTTTCAGTTCTGGTGGGATAGTATTCATCAAGTTTTGTAATTTTATCGAATATACCTGATCCTTTTTTGTCATAAAAAAACTTACTGGGGATATACTTTTGTTTTGAGCTAAGGCCGTCAATAATTTCTTTAACAAAATCATTATTGTCAATTTTTTGCAAGAAATCACTGAAAAAAACATTTTTATTTTTTATTTCATTGACATTGCTCATATAATAATATTAAATGTTTTAATTAGTGGTTCTGCATAAAGTTTAACTTAAATTTAAAAATGTACCAATAACAAACAAGCATAAATAACAAATTACAAATAATATCCAATTTTCAATTAATCAAATTCCAAACGTTTTGTTTAGGTCATTAAAATTTCGAAAATTGAAATTTATTTGAGATTTGTTATTTGATTATTGTCATTTGTTCAATTATAGATAAATATTCGACTTTATTGATAAACACTAATTGTCCAAGAAAAAAAATATATGTTCACTATTTGGGATAACCTGTTTCCACGGGATTATTTTCATCATTACTCCATGCAAACCAGCCACCGTCAAAAACGGATACTTTTGGCCATCCCATCAGGTATGCATTAAAAAAAGCTTCACTGCCACGCCAACCTGTACCACAATAAAATGCATTATGATTTTCGCGATTAACCCCGGAATTCAGTAGATTCTCCTCAATTTCCCTAAATTCACGTGTTGTATGATCAAGGTTAGAATAATTTTCCATATGATATGCATCGCTACCACAATCACTGAAAATAGCACCCGGAATGCGTCCTTTTTTATCAATGTAATTATATCCACTCACTTCTCCAATATATTCAGGCCAGCTTCTAACGCAAATCAGATCACCATTAGTGGACTTAAGTAATTCTTTGGCCTCAGGCAAGTCTACTGCCAATTCAGGATTTGCAGGAATATCAATGCCAAAAACAGTTTCGGGCTTTTTAGGCACATCTTTTTTGCTGACTTCATAGCCGGCATCAGCCCATGACTGATAACCTCCATTAAGCACTTTCACATCCTTTACACCCGCATACATCATAATGAAAGCGCATCTCATAGCGCCTAAGTGTCCTGCAGCACTGCCGGGAAAAGGATCTTCATTTTTTGGAAATAAAAACTTTCCGTAGAGTATCACTGTGGTATCAGCTGTTATTCCATGCTTAAGAAGGGTTTCCTTTATCTTTTCCGGTGAATGCCTGTCCCATGTATCGTGTGATTCCAAATCCAAAGTATTAAGGTCTATGGCTTGTGGTATATGCCCACCCAAATAAGCATCTCTGTTTCTATAGTGAGCGTGACAGATCACATATTTTTTTGTATTTAAATGAGGTGGCGTTTTGCCATCAATCAGGTCTTTCACCCATGAAGCCGGAACCAACTGCTGATATCTTGGCAAATTTTCCATAGGTAGATTTTCATCTTTACACCACTCTTCAACAAAATCATAGTAAATTTTGATGTTTTTATGACCGGTTTTCTGTAATTGTGTTGCAACCAAATCAGTATCTTCTTTACCGTATCCGTAAATTATAAGATTGGTATCTGGAGTAATCCCTTTCGATCTTACTATATCGATCCAGTCCATATACTTTATCCACTTGGCAGATAAACTTTTTGCTCCCCTGATGTGACCACCTCTGGCTTCACCTTTTAACTGCCAACCATTGTATGCATCTACCGGGCGTACATCAAGGATTTTTACTTTTAGACTTTTTAGCTTAGAATAAACTTCTTTTGTGCCTAGTCTTTTTAGCATAAAAACGATTTTATTTATATTGTCTACAATTAACTTTTATTAGAGAATGAGTTGACATAGCTTAACTCAATAAATGCTAATGTATAAAAAAACGAGGATACACCGAAGTACATCCCCGTTTTTTTGTGAGTTTTAATTAACTTTTACCAATTTCTTTGCATTCCACGGCCTGACATTCCTCTTCCTCCTTCTCTACTGTCACGTCCTCCACGCATTCCGGGTTGCCTGTTTCTTTTATTCCTTGAGAAACTGTCAAAGTATGCTCTTTGCTCTTCGGTAAGCTGCTCCCTGATTTTTTGCCTGTGGGCAACATTGCTTTTAAGCTGTTTGTTACGTAATTCGGTCATTTGATCTATTACATCGTTCAATTTTTCTGAATCAGGACTTGCCTCAAGCATAAGCGATCTTTTTTTTGCTCTCAACTCATCCATTTTTGCGCGATGATTAGTCCTTTCTTTTAACTGCTCTACACGTAAAGAACTAATTTTTTCTTCCTGCTCTTCGGTCAAATCAGGAATAAAGCGGCAATATTCTCTTGAGTCAGTTTCTGTATATCTCATTTGACCCCTTGGCTGTGCTGTTGCATCAGTTATATAAAATGCCGACAGCAACAGAACTATTAATGTTGATTTTACTATTGATGTTTTCATAATAACTAATATTTATAAATATTTTATGAACTTAATATGTTTTATTTATCTTATTAGATGAAATGTTTTTAAAAAAGTTTAAAAAATACAATAAAAAAGTTATAATGATTAGGAGGTCAACTTGCAATTATTTATGAATTACTATACCACCCGGATAATATATATAAATTGTGGTTTTTTTAATTATAAAGATTTAATGTAATCTTACATTATATAGTCTTCAAGGGTATGTTTTTGAAAATGCTCTTTAAACTGTTTTGTCATGTTTTTTACCAGGTTACCCATAAGACATTTGTCAAAAGGGCAAACTGGTTTATCTAAAGGACATTCCGGTGTATCAATTTCACCTTCAATAGCTTCATAAATACTTAGAATAGTAATTTGAGAGGCTGGTTTATTAAGAACAAAGCCACCACTCGGGCCTCTGACCGATTTGAGAAAATTATATTTTACAAGTTGTTGAAGAACTTTTGCCAGATGATTACGTGAAGCCCCAATTTCTTGAGCAAGCTTATTTACGTTAATATGTTTTTTTGCTTTAGCAATTATTACCATAGAATGCAAGGCAAGAGATGCCGCCTCCGACAATTGTAAAATTTTAGCCATATAACTTTATTTTAAATGATCTCAAATATCGTAATAAATTTTAAATTGGGTTTGATTATTTTTATACACAAATCTGTTATTTTATGAAATAATCACAAAATTAACAGGAAAGCAAAGCTACTATAAGAAATTAGTTTGTACAATGCAACAATTATTAAGAGATAAGTATAATTATACACGCAGTAGTTTGTATATTTTTATTTAACCTAAATTTCTAAATTGAATTTTTATTTCAAAAAAATTGAATTTGTTTACATGTTTAAAAAGAAAAAACTGAAATTTTTACCTGTTTTTCCTTACTAATTCTACTTTTTTATATATAA
>PUKZ01000083.1 GCA_003550725.1 Bacteroidales bacterium
TAGTAGCGGGGGCAAGATTCGAACTTGCGACCTTCGGGTTATGAGCCCGACGAGCTACCTCTGCTCCACCCCGCAATATATTTTAGTTAAAATCTTATCTTCTGACAAAAAAACGTTGCAAAATTAATAAATATTTATCTTCTACGCAACTTTTAATAAAGAATTTGCATAAACAATTAACTTTGCACTTTTATATACTCTCGAAAAGTAGTTCAGCAAATCATTTAAAAAATTAAATAGAATTAAAGTAATTGACTATTTTTGAACATCTGTTGGGTTGAGGCTTTCAGGTGGCAATTTTAAAATTCCGATACAATTAAATAACAATGCACAAAGCCGGTTTTGTAAATATAATAGGCAATCCTAACGTTGGGAAATCCACCCTGATGAATTGTTTTCTTGGTGAAAAACTTTCGATAGTAACTCCCAAGGCGCAAACTACAAGGCATCGTATTATGGGCATACTCAACGATAAGGAGTTCCAGGTGGTTTTTTCAGATACTCCCGGAATAATTGATCCTAAATACAAGCTACAGGAGCGAATGGTCCGCTTTATTGAAACAGCTCTTGAAGACGCTGATATTTTTATACTTATCACCGAAATAAAAGAAACTTTCGATAATAAGAAGATATTAGACGCTCTTGAGGCCTCGTCTGTACCGGTGCTGGTTCTTATTAACAAAATAGATTTATCAAATCAGGATGAAGTAATTATCAAAAGCGAAGCATGGAAAAAGCAGTATCCGGATTGGTATGTTATTCCGATGTCGGCATTAGAGGGTTATAATGTAAGCAAGGTTTTGGAGAAGATTATAGAGCTTTTACCTGTTCACCCTCCTTATTTTCCGAAAGACCAGGTTTCTAATAAGCCTGTAAGGTTTTTCATTTCGGAAACTATCAGGGAAAAAATTTTATTCAACTACAAAAAAGAGATCCCTTATTCTGTAGAGGTAACTATAGAGTCATATAAAGAAACTGAGCAGCTTATAAAGATCAGGAGTATAATTTATGTAACCCGCGAATCGCAAAAAGCAATTTTAATCGGCCACCGGGGTAATTCGCTTAAGGCTGTTGGAACACAGGCTCGAAAGGAGATAGAGCTTTTTCTTGGCAAGCAGGTTTTTTTGGACTTACATGTTAAGGTTAGTAAAAACTGGAGAGAGGACAATAACAAACTTCGCAATTTCGGATATACTCAAAAATAAATTAGCTGATGACAAACATCGTAGCATTAGTTGGCAGGCCAAATGTAGGCAAATCGACATTGTTTAACCGCCTCACAAAAACCAGGCATGCTATAATTGATCCTACAGCCGGTGTTACGCGCGACAGGCATTATGGCAAGTCCGACTGGAACGGCATTGAGTTTTCAATAATAGATACAGGTGGTTTTGTGATTGACTCTGATGATATTTATGAAAAACAAATACGCAGGCAGGTTGAAATAGCTGTTGAAGAAGCCGATGTGGTTATTTTTATGGTTGATGTTACTGAAGGCATAACATCAATGGATCGCGATGTAGCTAATTGGTTGAGAAAATCGAATAAAAAGAGTTTTCTTGTTGCAAACAAAGCTGATAATATCAATTTAATGAACGATTCAACCCAGTTTTATGAACTGGGAACAGAAGCAGTTTACCCGGTGTCGGCTATAAGCGGTTCTGGTACAGGCGATTTGCTTGATGATGTTGTAAAGTCATTAAAAAAACTTCCCGAGGAAGAAGAAATTGAAGATATCCCCAAATTTGCAGTGGTAGGCAGGCCAAATGTAGGTAAATCCTCGCTGATCAATACTTTAATGGGGGAAGAGAGAAATATTGTTACGCCATTAGCAGGTACAACAAGAGATTCTATATACTCAAGGTACTCGAGTTTTGGTTTTGACTTTTACCTTATCGACACCGCAGGTATCCGTAAAAAAGGAAAAGTAAGCGAAAATATTGAGTTTTATAGTGTTCTCAGAGCAATAAGATCAATAGAGAAATCGGATGTTTGCCTTGTTATGATTGATGCACAAAAAGGAATGGAAAGCCAGGACCTGAACATATTTACATTGGCGGCAAGAAACCATAAAGGTATTGTGGTACTGGCAAACAAATGGGATTTGGTTAACAAAGAAACAAATACACAAAAAGATTTTAAAAAGTCAATACAGGAAAAAACATCTCCATTTAAAGATGTGCCCATAATATTTACGTCGGTACAAAATAAGCAAAGAGTACTTAAAGCATTAGAGGCTGCAATGAGAGTTTATGAAAACCGAAAACGTAAAATCACAACACACAAGCTCAATGAATTGTTGTTGCCGGTAATTCAGCACAACCCCCCTCCTATATATAAGGGTAAAGAAATAAAAATAAAATATATAACCCAGTTACACACATACTATCCGAGTTTTGTATTTTTTTGCAATTTACCTCAGTACATAAAAGAACCATATAAAAGATTTGTAGAAAATAAAATCAGAAAGTTATGGGATTTTAGCGGTGTGCCCATAACGTTATATTTCAGAAAAAAATAGAATCAATTAAGATATGTCAAAAGACGGCGATAATTCATTAAGGATTGACAAATGGCTTTGGGCGGTAAGATTATTTAAAACCCGCAACCAGGCAACCCGTGCATGTAATGCAGGTAAAGTAAAAATTGATGGTAATCCCGTTAAACCGTCAAGAGACATTAAGCCGGGAATGATAATAACAATTCAATCCGGGCCATTGAAAAAAACAGTAAAGGTTGTAGAGTTACTTCATAAACGTGTGGGAGCAAAACTGGTTAGTAATTATATGGAAGATTTAACACCGGAAGAAGAATATCTGAAGCTGGAAAAGATTAAAAAACAAGCTGTTCCTATGCGGCCTAAGGGGCTTGGCAGGCCAACCAAAAAAGAACGCCGGGATATAGACGATTGGTTTGGTTTTAATAAACCATAACACCTGTTAAGTTTTATTGCTCAATATATCTATTCTGGCGCCAATAAATAAACTTTTCTACAATTTTTCCTGTAGTAACGGGCTTAGTTAGATAGTCATCCATACCTTGTGAAAGGTAATACTCTGCATCACCCTCCATTGCTTTTGCACTAAGGCCTATAATCACAGGCAATGCCGAACTGCCATACCGTTTTTTCAATTCTTTTACAGCTGTAACGCCATCCATAATGGGCATCTGGATATCCATCAAGATAAAGTCATACTTGCCCGGCTTAAATTTTTCCAAAGCTTCCTTGCCATTTGATGCAATATCAATTTTACATCCTGCTTCTCTGAGCATTAAAGAAATTACCAACTGGTTGGTCTTTTTGTCTTCAACCAAAAGAATGGAATATGGTTCAGGAACTTCTATAACATCTTCAACAATATCTGTTTCAACATGGTTTTGTTCATCACTAACCCTCCTGGCCATAAAAGTGAACCAAAACCTGCTTCCTTTACCCAGGTCACTTTCAAGTCCAATACTACCATCCATTAATTCAACCAAGCTTTTGCAAATTGACAACCCAAGGCCAGTCCCCTCATACGACCGCGTATCAGAACCATCAGCTTGCGAAAAAATATTAAATAACTTTTCCTGATTCTCTTTTGATACACCTATTCCTGTATCTTCAACAACAACTTTAATCTTATAAAGATAATCAAACTCTTCCTCAAGTAAATAAGATATATTAATTGATCCTTGTTCTGTAAACTTAACTGCATTTGAAATAAGATTTGTTATGATTTGCGACAACCTGTTATCGTCAGCATATATGTTCTCAGGCAATTTTTCATCAAAATTGATTTTCATTCGCAGCTTTTTTTGCTTTACTAAGGCATAAAAAAGCTTATAGATTTTGGCCCCGCTTTCCTTAATATTGAAAACAACAGGGTTAAGCTCCATTTTACCGGCTTCTATTTTTGATAAATCCAAAATATCATTAACAATATTTAGAAGGCTTTTGGAAGAAGACAAAATAATTTCTCCATATTCCTTTTGTTTTTCATCCAAATCAGTTTTTAACAACAAGCTGCTCATACCCAGTATACCGGTAAGCGGAGAGCGTATCTCATGACTCATATTGGCAACAAACTGTTGTTTGATATCAGCAACCCTGTTTGAAATTTCTACTTTGTTTTGTAGCTCCCCGTGTTCAACCTCTTTGGTAATATCCCAGCAAGCAGCTATTACCCTTACAGGGTTTATATTACCGTTTTTAAATACCGTTGCAACAATTTTAATGAATTTTATATTATTTTCTTTATCTCCAATCCTGAAACGATCTTCATAGTATCCACCATAATCATTGATATTGTTCAGGTTATATAAAACCCTTTCTGCATCTTCATAAAATGCGATTTTTTTGAAAACTTCTTTCAAATCGGCATTATTATCTTCTTCTATACCAAGTAAATTGAACATAACATTTTCCCAGTGAAGATTTTGGGTTTCTATATTGTAATCCCAAATACCAATACGGGCTGATTGTGTTGCCAGCAACAGCCTGTTTGACAATTCTCTGAATTTTAATTCAGTTGCTTTCCTTGCTGATATGTCATGATAAATTGCAAAAACAGCCAATCTGTCTTTGCCAAAAAAAACAGGCTTACCTGATATTGAAACATATATTTGTTTACCTGATTTATGATTTCTTACCGAATCAAACTCAACTTGCTTCCCCCTGGCTGCAGTTAAAGTTGCCTGCAAACCTTCTTCCCTAAAATCATCAGGAACAATAAGATCATTAATGGGCTTGCAACAAGCCTCCTCCTGGGTATAGCCGAAAAGTGACTCAAATTTATCATTCAATCTCTGTACCCTGTCTTTATTATCCAGAATAGCGATAGCAACAGGAGCTTGATTTATGAGAGCCTCAAAATATGTTTCCTGTATTTTTAAATCCTTTTCAATTACACACAATTTTCTTTCAACAATATTCTTTTGTTCTATTCTTTGCCAATTAACAGATGCCTTTGATATTATTAAAGGTAATTCTTTAAACATAGCGGGTGATTTCACAAAGCAATCCACTGCCCCTTTTTCAAGTATATCTGCAACGCTTTTTTCATCTGCCTTGTCACACATCAAAATAACCGGCAACTCCTTATCAAAATTGGCTTGCTTTAACAAATCTGTACCTTTTCCATCGGGCAACAAATAGCTCGTTATTATCAGATCTGTATCGTTTTTGGAAATAATTTTACGGGCATCTTCTATACTATTGGCAATATCAGTACTAACATTATCAATATTACCGAGTGTGTTTAAAATCAATTTTATATGCTCCGGGTTATTTTCAACAAGAAGTATTTTACTGAATATACTCATAAATAAAACAATTATACAAAAGATAAAATATTCAAATCTATTATTTTAAATTGGTTGGATTAAGCAAACAAAATTCCGGAAAACCATATTCGCATTACCAAATCTATTATATTCAAAAAAAAAATTATATATGTAAAAAAGTTTATACTGATATAAACCGAATCTGTCAATCTGCTTATAATTGCTATCAAACAAAGGATAGTTTACTAATTATTATGTTACGTTAAAATTATTTTAAAGTTTTAAAAAAACATTTTATTTTTTTAATTATGTTATTTAATGACATAAATAAATGTCCATATTTATAGCTATTTATTTAGCTGAAACATTATTTTTTTTTACTTTTGTTTATTTTGGAGTAAGCATATTAAAAAATTTAAATTATTTTATAGGTATTATACCCAGTTTCTAATTATCACTAATTTTTAAATAACACCTAAAAATCTAAAATAAAAAATAACGGAAGTGAGCTAAAATGCTTATCTTTAAGGTGTTAAAACAATAAACAAAACACTTTAAACTCACTTCCGAGATGAAAGATAAAAA
>PUKZ01000047.1 GCA_003550725.1 Bacteroidales bacterium
ATTATCTATCAATACCTCTTCGAGTGTAGCAGGCATGTCATTATCCGGGAAAGACATGATTTCTGTCCATGTACTGCCCCCATCTCCGCTTGTTTCGACTGTTAGCGTGTATCCACCTTCAAAATCATTTATAAGATGCTTGAATTCCAAAGCAACCAGGTCAAAATCGCTTGTATTAATATTAGGGGTTATTAATCTCTGAACAGCAACTGTTGAGGGGTCATAATGAAATTGTGCTTCCGGTGCTTTCCCACCTGCAAGATTGGTGTTGCTGTGTTGCCAGTTGATCTGACCCGAAGTGGATGTGATTTCCCAGCCTTCCGGCAACCAGTCATCAAAGCTTTCCTCTATAGCAATAACATGAGCAGTTATTTCAATTTCAAAACTGTCAAAACTGTCGAATCCCTCACCTGTTTCAACTTCCAGGTCGAATGAGGCAAGATAGTTATCCGGGGTAGCCAGGGAAGAAGAGGCCTTAAAGCCGAATTCAATTTCTTCACCGGGCTCAACGCTATTATGAGTGGCTTGCCCGGGGGGATGTATGGTTATGTATTCGCTCGAGGTAAGTAACTGTGCATCAATATCATGAATAGTTTCCTGACCTTCATTTCTATAGGTGGCGATTATTTCCACTGTCTCGCCCGGATCGAAAATACCGTTATTGTTACCGTAAACGGAATCATCAATAAATGCTTCCTGAAATACCAGGGGGCTTACAATGTCGAATCTGTGCGGATCACATTGCCCGATATAGGGATGGTTTTCACTTCTACCTGACTGATCTGCGGCGTTTATATAATAGGATATTTCTGAACCCATTTCCTGTTGGGGAATATAAGCAGTGTGCCAATGATCTTCACCGGGAGTCATAACTACTGATATAAACTCACTATCATCAACTTGATAATAAACCCTCACCGAATCTTCATAAAGTGGTTCTCCGCTCAGCGGGATGATTCTTGCTTCAATTAGACTTTCTTCACCTGGGAATTTGCTATCTGCGACCGGTTTATGGTGTATATGCAGCATTTTGCTGTCCGGAATTTCCTGGGTTTGACAGTGTATTGCATCACCGGAAAACCAGTTACCTGCTACCCCGTATATTTCATAACCGGGCATTGCTTCCTGATATACTTCTAAGGCAGCATCATCATACTTCGAGTTGCCGGTAATCGGGAAAAAGACCCTGTTATTAAGAATCAATGAATTGGCGTAAGGCTCATTGTTGGGGGTATCGACCCGGTAAACCTGGAAAGGTCTGCCATAAGACGACATCTGGGATTCGAAATATGCTGCTGCAGCTTCGCTTATCATGTAAGCAGGGTGAGTAGGGGGCACTTGACGGATCAATATCTTATCCGGTGCCAGAAACTTTGCCCATGTATCCATATGAAATCCGCCTGGTGGGTAAGCGAGTATATGATAATTATCAATACCCTGATAATCAAGGAAGTAATCCTCAAGTTCTTCCTTGCTGAGATGGGAATTAAGTCCCAGGGCAGAAGTAGAAGAGGCAGCCACACCCATGCCGTCAGTCATATAGTTACTCGTTCCATCAAAAATGACTTCCGGCATCTTGTAATAAGGAATATCAAGATAATCCGTTACATAAACTGGGATGTTATTGCTGTAGGTATGATCCGGGATCCTGTATTCATAATCTACACCAGCCACCTCTTTGTTACCATTTATAATATATAGGGGACCATAATCTCTTGTCCAGGCGCTATTAGCAGGTGCGTGAATGAATTCACAGTTATCAAGATTGACACTATTTGCTATGTACTGAGAAATCACATAATCCTCTGCATCCTGATCAGGAACTAAGGTGACAACCTTTATCTCCTGGGATAATAAGGCGATAAAATGATAGGGTATCCTATGAAATGGATATCTGATCAGCACCCCTTCCATGGGCTCCCATTCTGCAATTGCGCTGACAGGAGGAGGTGGTGGATCGGTCGGCTCTCCGTCATAATCAATATCATGCAAAAACTGATTATCCTCTTCAGTAAGCCACTTGGGTGAAAAACTATCTTTGTATGGCTCCTGACATGGTAAAGTGTGTGTTGACAAAAATATCAACAATAATAGTAAAATTTTTTTCATTTAAATAAATAACGGTTATTAATATGTTTTACAATGATTTAAGTCTTAATTTTTAGGTATTTAAATTTTTTGTGACAGGTAATCCCGAAAAATTAGGATTTCGCTTTCGCTCATAGGTTAGCGGGTTTTACTTAAACGTAAAGATAATGATTATTTTTTATTTTTTTTTGTAATATAAAGATCTTTTCATAAGTCAAATGTTGAGGGTGGCTTAAAATTTTGCTTGCCTTTGGTAGAAATTTTTTATCTGAAACTTCAAAATGATATTTAGTCAGGAAGGTTGATATTAGTATTATACTATTTTGGTGATATTATTTAAAATAAAAAAACCCGGCAATAGTTAAATAATGCCGGGTTTTTAAAAACAAACAAATCACAATCAGTAACGGTATCCTAAAGTTACCATAAATGCATTTCTGGTATAATCATTGACCATTGGTTCGGTAAATTCTTTTCTGTAGGGATAATAGTTTTCACTTTGCATGCTAACCATATATGCGAAATCCAAAGAATAATTTTGTTGTCTTATTCCGAAGCCTGCAGAAATTACAGTTCGCTCTGTATTATTTACATCTTCCTGGTATGGATTTGAGTAGTAAGCGTAACCGGCACGCAGAAGTAATGGTTGCAATACTAATTCACCCCCAACCCTGATATTGTGTTGGGCCTGAAGATCATTTTTTATTACATTATTTTCACTTGTAAACATATATTCATCACTTCTAAGGCGGTTATTGGTATAGTCAATGTATTCATAATCAATATTTATCAAGCCCTGGTTTCCGAAAATTAATCCCAGGCTACCAATAGCTTTCAGAGGGGTGTTGAGTTCATAGTTGAATCGCCCTCTTTGTGATCTCTCGGTTTCTGTATAAGTATCTCCTTCTTGATATGTGATATTTGATTCTACTTCTGTCCGCCATTCATCTCTTAAATCATAAAATGTGGGGGTATGTACAGCTGCTCCAAGCCTAATAATATCAGTTGCACGAAAGATAGCTCCTAGTTTGAAATTAAAACCGGTTCCTGTTGTTTTAAGGTTATGTTTGTAAGAAAAAGAATTTAAATATGGGATGGTATCCTGATAATCTTCTTCACGGTGTGTAGTTACTTCTTCGAAGCTGACATTTGGGAAACCAAAAGTACCACCTATGTATAAGCGGTCATTATAATTTGCACCTGCCGACAATACAAATTCTCTGACAGATCCTTTGATGTTTGATTCCTGTCTTGTTAGCAATCCACCTGCAGCCGGGTCGATATTCCAGTTTTTTCCGTCACCAATAGTATCGTATATTAGATCTGTTTTATATGCCAGCAATGATGTAAACGGATCAAATTTGTCAGGATCTGTAATTCCGTCAACTTTGTCGAGCCAATCAGTTAAAAGAGAGTTGTCCGGGTTAACTCCTTCGCTTATACGTCTGTAATTAAAATTATTGTGGCGGTTTATGCCTAAACCAAAATTAATTGCCCGCCATCCTGGCGAATTTTGGTTATCTGTTAATGAATAGTTGAATACGCCTCCTGCACTTTGTATATTAAAATTGTATTGAAAATCATCATTTTCAGTACCATAATAAGATGAGGCTAACTCATTATAGTTTAGCGATGGTGTAAAAGATATTTCTGAGCTGCGATATATGCCAATGCCAGCGGGATTAATACTTAATGACGAAAAATCTCCACCCAATGCGCCGAATGAACTTCCCATACTCATGAATCTGGCAGTACCACCCGGATTTATATAAGAATATCTCATTGCATCTGTGATGTTTTGAGTATATGTGTTTGTGGCAACTGCTGAAACTAAAAGAGTAAATATAATAACCCTAATATTTTTCATTGAAATTCTGTTTTTTTGATTACTTGGTTATGATTAAAAAATAAATATCTTAATTTCAAATAATTTCATCTGTTTTAATATTTCTGTTTTTAGTTAAAACAAAACTTCCCGTGTTATTGTTTGGTTATTTTCAAATGTAATTAACACGGGATGTTTTGTTATTATGATGCATAAAATTATCTATTTCTTCTGCTGGAACCTGATGAAGAAGATGAAGATCTTGAGGAACTAGAAGTTCCAGAACTTCTACTGCCTGAGCTTCTAGATGGCGAAACACCTGAAGATCTGCTACTTGAGCTTCTCGATGGTGAAACACCTGAAGACCTGCTGCTTTGTGGTGAACTTCTTCTTACATCTGAACTTTCACTACTACTTCTTCTCCTTGATTGTGGAGTTACATTTCTTGGTGAACTTCTTTCATCACTTCTTTGTGGGGCAGCTTGTTGTCTTTGGTCACGTGAATCTGAACTTGATGCCGGAGAAGTTCTGATTCTTTGTGGCCGGGAGTATTCCTGACTTGACCTGGTTTGCTGGCTGCTAGGTGAAGTATAAGTTCTTGGTTTGTTGTAATTGGAACTTGTTACCGCTTGTCTTTCGCTTGAAACAGGTGTTGACTCCGGCCTGTTATAACGCCTTTCTCCCTGATCCTGAACACTTCTTTCAGGAGCTGAAAACCTTGGTGTTTTGCTTTCTTGTGGAGAATCTGCAGTAAATTCGGGTTTAGGTGTTTCAAGTTTTTTACCTTTTGCCTTAACTTCTTCAGTTAGCTCCGGCCGGCTTTGTTTCTCAAAGTCTTTTCTTTGAGCATGTTCGGTTTCAACCGACTTAGTTGCTGTGCTTCCTGATATTTCGCCACGTTCTGCTGAAGCAGGTTTTTCCGAAATAATAGTTCTCCCTGTATTTTCTGCAGTGCCTCTGCCTGTTGAGCTACCTCCTGTTGGACTACCTCCTGTGGTACTACCACCGGTAGTGCGATGACCATAGTAATAATCTGCAGGGGTATGATATGCCTTAAAGTGATATGATCCATGATGCCATGGGGATCCGTAATACCATGGGTTATAAAAGGGTGAATGCCAGTAACCCATACCCCATCCATAGCCGTAGTAACCCCATGTATATCCGACATGCCAGTGGTGTCTCCACCATGGATATGAATGGTAGCCCCATCCAAAATGGTATCGGGGATATCCGTATCTCCAGTGAAAACTCATGCCGGTATAAAAAGGATCAAAATATCCGAAACCATAGTAATGACGATGGAATCTCATAATACGGCTTCTATAGCCATAATCGTAATAATTGCCATAAAAGTGTTTATGTATATGAGTCTCCTTCTTATCATCATAATATTTTTCTTCTGCTACATCTGTTTTTTCGGGGTCATCATTATTATTGTCATGATCTTTATCATATCTTTCATGTTCTTGACTGCCAGCTACTTCAACAACATCTGCTTCCCTGCGTGGAATTTCATCGTCATAAGATCCTGAGACCCCAGGCGTATAATAGATGTCGTCCTGATAACCTGATGCATGATAAGTAGATGTGCATGCCATGAACATCATACCTGAAAATGCTACAAGTATTATTTTAATTATTGTTTTCATGACCTGGTCCTCCTTAATTGTGATTTGTTTTTATATAGTTAGTATATTTTTTTCTTTAATTATAACCCTTTTTTATCTTTTTTATTATTAGACTAAATTGTTGAGCAAAAGTTTAATGTTTTGCGTAAACAGTTTATTTTCGAATATAAAATTACTATATTTTTTTCAAAAAAAATGTTAAAAATAACGCATTTTGATTTTATAGATATTCTATTTTATTTATATAAAATGTTTTTAAAGTTTTTATTTTTAATTAATTTAGCAATGAATGACATAGATAGTTATTTAATTAATTCATCCTTTTACCGTTAAGATTATTACTTGCTTTGGTTGTTATAACGCTAACTCTTAAATTTATACTCTTTTTCACGCATTCGGGAAATGATTGTTTCATCTGTTTTATAAACTTGTTTGGTTTTGATCATATTTTGTTAAATTTGCGCAATAATTTCTATCTAATACAAATAACAAATATCATACCATAACCCCCTATGGCTAAAGATTTTTATACAAGAGAGGAAAATTATTCAAAATGGTATAATGACATAGTCCTTAAGGCTGATTTGGCAGAGAGTTCGGCAGTAAGAGGATGCATGGTGATAAAGCCCTATGGTTATGCCATATGGGAAAAAATGCAATCGGCACTTGATAAAATGTTTAAAGATACGGGCCATTCTAATGCATATTTTCCAATTTTTATACCAAAGTCATTTTTGAATAAAGAAGCAGATCATGTTGAAGGATTTGCTAAAGAATGTGCTGTAGTAACTCATTACAGGTTAAAGAAAGATCCTTCCGGGAAGGGCATTGTTGTTGATGATACTGCCTGCCTTGAGGAGGAGCTTGTTGTGCGACCTACATCTGAAACTATTATCTGGGATACATATCGCAAATGGATTCAATCATATCGTGATCTTCCTATTTTGGTTAATCAATGGGCTAACGTTGTCAGATGGGAAATGCGTACCCGGCTGTTTTTAAGAACGGCAGAATTTTTATGGCAGGAAGGTCATACAGCACATGCTACGAAAGAGGAAGCAGTTGAGGAGACCATAAAAATGCTTGATGTATATACTGAATTTGCCGAAAAACATATGGCAATTCCTGTAATTAAGGGTTTAAAGTCGGAAAATGAAAGATTTGCCGGAGCTTTAGAAACATATTGCATCGAAGCGCTTATGCAGGATGGAAAGGCTTTGCAAGCCGGTACTTCTCATTTTTTAGGCCAGAATTTTGCCAAAGCTTTTGATGTTAAATATAGCAGTAAAGAGGGTAAAATAGAGTATGTATGGGCTACATCATGGGGAGTTTCTACAAGGCTTGTTGGTGCACTTATTATGGCACACTCTGATGATAACGGACTGGTTCTGCCTCCAAAACTGGCACCCATACAAGTTGTTATTGTGCCAATTTATAAAAGCCGCCAAGAGTTTGAACAGGTTTGTGAAAAAGCCCGGGAAATAAAAAAAGGACTGGAAGACAGGAATATATGCGTTAAGCTAGATGACAGAGATACTCATAAACCGGGATGGAAATTTAATGAATATGAATTCAAAGGAGTACCGGTTAGAATAGCCATAGGAATGCGTGATCTTAAAAATAAAACTGTAGAAATTGCACGACGAGATACACTTGAAAAAACTACATTCCAGGAGGCTGACATAGTAAATAAAATTGAACATCTCCTTGAGGCTATTCAAGATAATCTATATCAGAAGGCCTTGTCTTTTAGAGAAAATAATACCACCAAGGCAGATACATGGGAAGATTTCAAAGATATACTGGATAATCAAGGTGGTTTTATTTATGCTCACTGGGATGGTACGGTAGAAACCGAACAAAAAATTAAAGAAGAGACTAAAGCTACCATAAGATGCATTCCATCTGATAATAAAAAAGAAAAAGGAGAATGTATTTATTCAGGTAAACCTTCTGACCAACGAGTAATATTTGCAAGGGCATATTAATTTTTAACCTGATTTTTTTATATATTTGTTTTATTGTCGATTTTTTTCCTGTTTTATGGAGGTTTTTAGTGCCGGTTTGTTTATATACAGGATTAATTTTTAACCGAGCACCAGATGATATAATTTTATTATATATAATCGTTCATATATAGATAAACGTTTAATAATACAATACATTAACTCTTACCAGTTATGAAATTTGCTTTTTTAATTATATTTTTATTTTCCTGGATTTTCTCTTACTCACAATCAAATGATGGAAAAATAAAAATTATTAAGGATGATAAGATTAGTTGGCTTATAGAGCAACATAAGAAAATAAATGAAGAAAATAATACAATACCGGGTTACAGGGTTCAAATATACTCCGACTCTGGTAGTGGGGCGAAATTAAGAACTCAAAGAGAGCAAAGAAAATTTATTGACAAGTATACCGAAATAGGTTCATATCTGGTCTATGAGGAACCTTACTTTAAGCTTAGGGTAGGAAATTTTCGTACACGTCTTGATGCCAGAAGGCTTTTGGAGGAAATATCATCCGAATATAGTTATGCTTTTATTGTTCCTGACAAAATTGAGTTTCCAGGGTTTGAAGAATATAAATAGCTTGTTTTATGCTTATCTCTTATGTTATAAAAAATAGATATTTGTAAAGTGCTATTATTTATTATATAAAGAATTACCGGATTTATTTTTTCATTTTTGTGATAAAAATCATAATTAATCAAAAACCTGCCAAATAAATTATTTGTTAAGTCAACTATCGGCTTTGATAATAAGTTTGACTCAAGATATTATACTTTCATACTCATATTAATACGTTTTCTGTCAACATCTACGTTAAGTATTTTTACAGTGACAGGTTGATTTAATTTTACTATTTCTGCAGGATTGCTGACAAAGCGTTCAGCCATTTCGCTTATATGCACCAGTCCATCCTGGTGTACTCCAACATCGACAAAAGCTCCAAAGGCTGTAATATTAGTAACTATACCCGGTAATACCATTCCAATTTTCAGATCATTTATTGAGTTAATATTTTTATCAAACTCAAAAGAGGCGAATTTTTTCCTTGGATCCCGCCCCGGCTTGATAAGCTCTTCTATAATATCCTTTAATGTTGGCAACCCGGTTTGCTTAGTAACATATTTATTTATATCTATCTTATTAAGTAATTTTTCGTTATTGACAAGGTTTTGCACTGTTGTATCCTGGTCTTTGGCCATGAGCTCAACAACCGGGTAACTTTCCGGATGGACAGCAGAGCGGTCTAAAGGGTTTTCTGATTGGTTTATTCTTAAAAATCCTGCTGCAAGCTCGAAAGCTTTATCACCAAATCGAGGAACTTTTTTCAATTCTTCTCTTGACTTAAATGGTCCGTGACTGTTTCGGTATTCAATGATTTTTTTTGCTAACGTTGGCCCCAGCCCGGACACATATTTTAAGAGTTGAGCACTAGCGGTATTCACTTCTACTCCAACACCATTTACACAACTAATAACTACATCGTCAAGTTTTTGTTGTAAGGCTTTTTGATCAACATCATGTTGGTATTGCCCAACACCGATAGATTTAGGGTCTATCTTCACCAGTTCGGCCAGTGGGTCGGCTAAACGTCTACCTATAGATACCGTACCACGAACTGTTACATCATAATTTGGGAACTCTTCACGAGCTAATTTTGAGGCCGAGTATACTGATGCGCCACTTTCATTGACCATTACAGCTTTTACATCATTTTTAAACTGGATACTTCGTATAAGATTTTCTGTTTCACGGCTGGCTGTTCCATTGCCTATTGCAATTGCTTCAATATCATATGCATCTGCAAGGCTTTGTATTTTTTTTTGTGCCTGACGCCATTCGCGTTGGGGCGGATGAGGGTATATTGTTTCATTGTGCATCAATCTGCCTTGTTTATCAAGACATACAACTTTACACCCTGTCTTAAACCCCGGATCTATTGCTAGTATATTTTGCTCCCCAAGTGGCGGAGCAAGCAATAACTGAGCCAGATTATCAGCAAAAACACTAATAGCTTTTTCATCAGCCTTTTGCTTTAAAACCTGGCGCATCTCATTTTCAATCGAAGGAGCAATGAGTCTCTTATAGCTATCTTTAACCGCTTTGGCTACCTGGTTGGAAGATTCAGTAGTGCCTTTAACAAAAAATTGCTCCAGTATATCCAAAGCCTTAGCCTCAGAGGGTAATATACTGATCCTGAGAAATTTTTCATTCTCACCCCTGAACATTGCTAAAATACGATGAGATGGAGCACCTGTAATTTTTTCTTCCCAGTCAAAATAGGCCTGGTATTTACTACCTTCAGATTTTTTGTTTTTTATTATGTGGCTTTTTATTAATGCCTCCTTTTCAAATAGCCTGCGGATACTATGCCTTGCAGAAGCATTCTCGTTAACCCATTCAGCAATAATATCCCGGGCACCCGCTAAAACTTCATCAATGTTGTCAAGATCATTTTCTTCAGAAATATACTTTTTGGCTTCAAGCTCTAAATTCATTTCTTTTTGAGAAAATATATCTTTTGCAAAGGGCTCAAGACCTTTGGCAATAGCAATGGTAGCCCGTGTTTTGCGTTTAGGACGGTAAGGAAGATAAAGATCTTCAAGCTCACTGAGTGTTTTTGCCGAGCAAATTTTTTCTTTAAGCTCATCTGTAAGTTTACCCTGCTCACTAATAGATTCAAGTATTGCACCTCTACGCCTCTCTAATTCCTTAAGCCTGGCAAGGGAATCACGTATGAATTGTAAAGATACTTCATCAAGTGATCCTGTATATTCTTTACGATATCTTGCAATAAAAGGAATCGTTGCCCCGCCTTCTAACAAGTCAATGGCCTTAGCTGTTTGCCAGGAATTTATATCAAGTTCAGCCGAGATTATATCAATAAATTTATTTATTTGTTCATTCATAATGTAATAAAGTCTTTAGTATTGCAGTAATTTGTTTATGCTAGTTTAATCAAATCTATTGTAGAAAACAAACCAAAAATTTAAAACAAACTTACAATAAACGCTTGAAATAAAAATCAATTTTAGTTGAGCTAACAATATTGTTGCGTTATTTCCCGATTTCAACAAAATTAATACTAAAAATCAATGTGTTATATGTTAAAAAAGATAAAACATTTTTGAAATCAAAAAAAACATAAAACACGCCAAACTCCCTGTTAAAAAGAGGGCTTAAAGCATATATGTAAAAATAACGCAACATTAGTGTTGAGCTAATATGAATTGTAAAAAAAATTACCATTAAACCTATTTTGCCAAAATAGTAAACATGATATTTATTAACTTTAAAGCATGGTTTGAAATGTTAATGTTAAAAAATTAGTAATTGCAAATGAACAAGATCAGAAAACTAAATATATTCTACTTAAGCCTCACGGGCACCTGTATTTTATTTGTTTTAATTGTTATTGGTGTGGGTGAGGTTATAGCCGGAAGAACTTATAGCAATTTCAAATTTGGTAATATTAACGATATTGACAACAATGAATACCAAACAGTAAAAATTGGCAGGCAGGTATGGATGGCAGAAAACCTTCGCACCAGTCGCTATAATGATGGAAGTGATATTATAACAGGATTGTCGGATCATGAGTGGGCAGAAACAGATAAAGGAGCGTATGTAATTTATCCTCATTCAGGCGGAATTACTGAAGATTATATAAGAGGTATTAACTCTGAAAAGGAAATGGCAGAGGCATATGGTTATTTATACAATTGGTATGCAGTTGATGATGGAAGGGGACTTTGTCCGCCCGGTTGGCGGGTTCCCAGTAAAGATGATTGGTATGATTTGATATATTATTTAATGCAAGGGCATGGGTTACATAATTGTTTTGAAACAGATAATGTTTATGGAGTTGGCAGTGCCTTAAAATCATGTCGCCAGGTTAATTCACCTTTGGCAGGTAATTGTGCTACATCATTGCATCCGCGGTGGAACTTCAATGATATCAATTACGGAACAAATGATTTTGGATTTAACGCAACCCCGGGAGGTTCTCGAACATATGACGGAATTTTCAATTCTGTCGGTTACTATGGGCTGTGGTGGAGTGCATCGGGCAGGGGAAGAGATGGTGCCTGGTATAATAACATGGGCTATGATTACAGCAATGTTAGCAGTAGTATATATAGCCGCAATGAAGGACTTTCGGTGCGATGCGTCACTGATTTTGTTCGATCGAAAAATCGCCCGGAAAAGTAGCCTGCAGATGTGTTATTTTAAATGACTATGTTATCTAAATTTATTATTTTTATAGTTTTAAATGAATAAAAAAATACTGAAAAAAACCAACCTTATTTAAGTTATATGGCAGATAATTTTTTATAAAAACCGATAGTTATTTATATTAACAGGGATTATTTTGCAGGTAAAGATGTAAACAAAGCTTAAAACAAAAATTTTGAAATGGTGTAAATTGAAATTATTTTATTCAAAAATACTCTTTATCAGCAATTTAACAACCCTCCAGGGGTAAAATGCTATATAACAATTATAAATAAAAACATGAAATATGAAAGTAATAAAAATAATAGTTGCAATATCAGCTTTGGCGATTTTATTCAAGGGTTGCATATCAAGCAAAGAATTTGACAACGATTTAAAAGATATGAACCTAAACGGAAAAGTTAAATCAATTAAAGAAAAATCTTATCATGCTGTGATAAAAGATGGAGATATTTTCAAAACAGAAAGTGAAATTCAGTCTTGCCAGGATCGGGATATTTATATGGAATTCGATGAAAGAGGGAATAAAACTAAAAGGAATATTTATAATGCTGACGGTAGCATATACAGAAAGTATACTTATAAATATAATGAAGATGGAAACAGAATTCAACAGAACGTTTATGACGCAGAAGAAAACCTTAACAGTAAAAATGTTTATGAGTATAATGATAACGGTTATATGATTGAGAACAGACAATATGATTCTTCTGGTAATCTTGTCTGGAAAAATACTTATGAACATGATGAACATGGGAATATGGTAATAAAAAAAGGGCATGACCCTGAGAATGAGTTCAGCAGGAAATTTACTTTTAAACATGATGATAAGGGAAATATGATTAAATGGCATATTTATGATTTTTATGATAATCTTGATTATAAGCATGAACGTAAATATGACAATAAAGGAAATTATATTGAGCGTAATTTATTTGAATCAGATGGCAATTTATACAGGAGAGATACTTATAAATATGATGAAAATAGAAATAAGATTCAACAGAAATGGTTTGACGCGGATAATAATATTGTAGAAAAGTTGACCTTCGATTATAAATACGATGATCAAAACAACTGGATAAAACAAACAATGTTTAAAAATAAAGAACCTGAGTATATTTTTGTTAGAGATATTAAATATTATAAATAATAGCGAGAAACATTAAATTGGTGCGCTAGAAATGAAATGCCTGTTTTCTCAAATTAATTATATTTATAAAAGAACAAGTGCTTTAGTTGTATAAAGCTTGTTATAAATATCGGGTATATTAGAAGAAGATTAAAAAATAACTTAAGCCCTAAATATATTGACTATCATCCATGGCAAAAAAGATATGTTATAATTGTTGCAGAAAACTTAATAAAATGATATCAACTAAAGAACATATTCCTGCCAAAAATCTTTTTCAGGGTTATGACGAGAAATATAAAGTTAACAGAATCACAGTTTCTGCCTGCCTGAAATGCAACGGGCAATATAGTCCGACAGATGAAGAATTTCGAAACATGATTGGAATAATTTCCAGAAAAAAAGAGAATAATCAAATTACCGAAAAAACAGTACGTTCGGTAGTGCGGAATGATTTAGCAAAGACAGGGTTTACCAATAATGCTACTGGCAACTTCAGAAGTGTTGACTTCAGTAACTCACCAATAGAGAATTATCACAAAAAAAATTTTAAAGGATTATTTTACCACCAATATAAAAAACCTCTTACGGATGATTACAAATTATTTGTAAATATTGATAAAAATGACTGGTCAGAACAAACATTATATATTAAAAGATATCTGGAAGAATATTTTAATTCTAAATGCTCAGGCCATCCTGATATTTTGGAATATGTAATTCAACCTTTTCGCCCGGAAATTAAGAACTTTGGTAAAAAAGACCTGGAACCTAAAGAAAATGAAAATATTTTTGCAGGATACCTTAAGTATAATAGAGAACATTTAGCTCTCGTTATTGCATTAAGAAAATAGAGATTTGTTTATTCCTATAATAAATTTCAATTATAATTAAAAATGCCTTACCCTTATTAGAGTTAGCTTGTATATAGCTTACAGCCTTTGCTTTTTATAAAACTACTAACCTACATAAAAAATTTAAGTGCAATTTTTATTTCTTTTTATACCTTCAAAAAATATGAAGAGTCAGCTGTTTAGGTTGGTCGGCTTATTACTGTATTAAAAACACAAAAGTGTTTGTGCTTTGTGCCAGGTCTTTTAATTCAAAAACAAGTAGCCGGCTGTGTTTTGCTAAACCATTATTTTTTATTAGTTTTAAGCCAAAAGAAAAAATATGCATGTAGATGGAACTCATTTCCAAACAATATGGTTGAAGGATGATGATACTGTGCAGGTTATTGATCAAAGGAAATTGCCTTTTTATTTTGAGATAAAATCCTTGAATAATGTTTCTGATGTTTATTACTCTATCAGCGAAATGGTTGTCAGGGGTGCTCCGCTTATAGGGGTTACGGCATCTTTTGGTATTTACCTGGCAGCATTGGAGAATCGTCATAATGCCAGGTGGTTTAATGCTATAGAAGAAGCCGGTAATTATTTAAAATCTTCAAGGCCAACGGCAATAAATTTGTCATTTGCCGTAAATCAACAACTTGAAAAAATAAAATGTGCTTCTAACTCTGAAGAAGCTATTCATGTTGCTAAAGAAGTGGCTTTGAAATTGTCTGAAATGGAAGTTGAAAATTGTAAAAACATTGGGAAACACGGATTGCCACTGATAAAAGAAATTGCAGAGAAAAAAAACAAAGAGCCGGTAAATATCCTTACACATTGTAACGCAGGCTGGCTTGCCTGTATTGATTATGGAACTGCGACATCACCTATTTATATGGGGCATGATAAAGGTATCAACATCCATGTGTGGGTTGATGAAACAAGACCTCGAAATCAAGGAGCGCGATTGACTGCATGGGAACTTAGCCAGCATGGTGTGCCACACACTGTAATACCTGATAATACTGGTGGTTTATTGATGCAAAGAGGCATGGTAGATATGGTTATTATCGGTAGCGACCGGACAGCAGCCAACGGTGATGTGGCAAACAAAATAGGTACCTACTTAAAAGCTTTAGCAGCATGGGATAATAACGTTCCTTTTTATGTTGCTTTGCCTCTTTCAAGTATTGATATGCGCATAAAGAATGGAGTAAAAGATATTCCTATTGAACAAAGAAATAAAGACGAGATAAAATATGTTGAAGGATTTTTAGAGAAATCAATTCAGCAGGTGAGAATTGTCCCCGAAAACAGCCAGGTTATCAATTATGGCTTTGATGTTACACCTGCAAAGTATGTTACAAGACTTATTACCGATAAAGGAATATGTAAGCCTGATAACAAAGAGATTAAGAACCTTTTTAATTATGACAAAAAGTGAGGGGTATATCAAATTTAAATGTGACTGGGAAAAACAAAACTTTTGGTTTCCCACAGATATTTTTAATTATATCAACCGATGGAGACAAAAGTTATTTAATTTAGGATTTATTGGAGCCTACGATAATGGAGTTGGATTTGGTAATCTGAGTATACGTGTAGACAATACTAATAAATTTATCATCAGCGGTTCTGCAACCGGAAATCATCGCATCCTTAATAAAACTCATTATGCCAAGGTTACAGACTATGATTTGAACCACAACTACGTGAGGTGTACCGGTAAAACTAAAGCAAGTTCCGAATCATTAACTCATGCCGCAATTTATGAATCATCAGCATTGATTAACTCTGTTGTTCATACACATAATATAACCATGTGGCAAAAGCTTATTAATATAGAACCAACCACTTTATTTGCTGCAGGTTTTGGAACTCCTGAAATAGCCCTTGAAATAAAGCAACTTATGAATAGTGATAATATTATTGCAAAAAAACAAATTATTGTTATGGGTGGTCATCAAGAAGGAATCATTACATTTGGAAAAGATTTATCTGAAGCAGTAAATATACTAATATCTTATAAAAATAAAGTTATAAACCAAAAATAACGATTTATGGTAAAAATAGGCATTATAGGGGGGTCAGGGTTAGAAGACCCATCTATATTGAAAAACCCTGAAAAAAAAGAGATAAAAACACCTTATGGCGATCCTGGTTCGGCAATAACTACAGGAAAAATTGATGAAGCAGAAGTAATGATTTTATCACGTCATGGAATAAAACACACAATTCCACCTACACAAGTCAATAACCTTGCAAATATTTATGCACTCCACCATATGAAGTGCGATTATATTATTTCAACCACGGCATGTGGAAGCCTGAGAGAAAATATTGAGAGAGGCGATTTGGTAATACTTGATCAGTTCATTGATTTTACAAGGTTACGTAAAGTTAGTTTTTTTGAGAGTTTTAGACCCGGTAATATGAATCATACAGTAATGGCTGATCCTTTTTCGGAAACTGTTCGGGAAAAATTGATAGAATCAGCATATGAACTTAACTTAAAGTTTCACAAACAGGGTACTGTTATTACCATTGAAGGTCCAAGATTCTCAACAAGGGCAGAGTCACGAATGTTTAGGGCATGGGGTGCAGATGTTATAAATATGAGTATAGCTCCGGAGGTAATTTTAGCCAACGAACTCGAGATTCCCTACGGAACAATAGCAATGTGTACTGATTATGATTGTTGGAAAGATGATGAGAAACCGGTTTCCTGGGAAAGTATCATCGAAATATTTAATCAAAACGTGCATAATGTGCTTGACCTGATATTGAAGACTATTCCAAAATTAAAATAATTACCGAAAAGATTAAGGACCAGGTAATAAATACTACCGGCCTTGTATTTGAAAATATAACCATCGAATAACTAATAAATTAAATTGACAATATACAGGTGAGTGATAAAGATCAAAATCAAAGTTATGCATATGATGTAATAATAATAGGAGCCGGGGCTGCCGGGCTACTTGCTGCGGGCAGGGCTGCGCAATCTGGTGCCAGGGTGTTGCTTATTGAGAAGATGAGTCGCCCAGGCCGTAAACTGCTTATTACTGGAAAAGGTAGGTGTAATATCACAAACGATGAGCCAGTGTCTGTATACTATAAAAATATTTTTCCCGGCAGCCGTTTTCTTAAACATGCTTTCAATGCTTTTTTTACGGAAGACATTATTAAGTTACTTAATGACAACGGAGTGAAAACGACTACTGAGCGCGGCAACAGGGTCTTTCCTCTAAGCGATAAGTCAAGCGATGTACTCAATGGTATTTTAAAGTGGATCAGTAACAAAAATATTGATATTATTTATAATACCCGTGTTCACACTTTATTACTGGAAGACGGTTATGTTAAAGGTATTAGAGCATATACTGGTAACAATACAGTAGAGTATTTTGCTTGCAGTGTTATTATTTGTACCGGGGGGAAGTCTTATCCAGCTACAGGTTCTACCGGCGATGGTTATAAACTGGCTAAACAAGCCGGGCATACCATTAATGAGATAAGGCCCGCCTTGGTTCCATTGGTAACTGATGGCAATATCGCAGGTAAATTGCAGGGGCTAAGTCTTAAAAACGTGAGAGCTATTGTTTGGGCAAACAACAAAAAATGTGCTGAAGAGTTTGGAGAGCTCATGTTTGCGCATTATGGACTTTCCGGCCCTGCGATACTTACCTTAAGTCGTTGTGTTATAGAAAAAATTAATTCGGATCTAAAAGTCGAAATAAGCATAGACCTTAAACCGGCTCTTGATAATAATAAGCTGGATGCAAGGCTTCAACGCGACCTCAACAGCAATGGTAAAAAAAAAGTCGGCAACGTATTTAAGCTTTGGCTGCCTTCAAAACTAATACCAGTTTTTATGGAAGTCCTGAATATAGAGGGTAGCAAACTGTGCAACCAGGTAACTGCCAAAGAACGAAAAAAAATACTTATGTTGATGAAAGATTTCAGGTTTTCGGTTAAAGGTCACCGGGGGTTTGATGAAGCTATAATTACTGCCGGGGGAGTGAAAACTACTGAAATAAATTCTAAAACAATGGAGTCGAAGCTGATTAATAATCTTTTTTTTGCAGGTGAAGTTATTGATTTAGATGGTAATACCGGTGGTTTTAACCTGCAAATAGCATTTTCTACAGGTTGGCTTGCCGGACAAGAATGTCTGAAAAATCAAAAGTGACTTGGTATAATAAAAAAACAAAAAAAATTATGCCGGTACTAATATCCACTATAATTAGTATTGAGCAATATTATCAAAAAAACTTATAATCATGCTTTTTTTTTTTATAAACTCCAAATTTGTTTGCTGATTAAAAACAACCCTTGTTTTTTATAAAATATTCCCGGTTTTTAATGTTTAAATCAGGGCAATCCCCAGAAAAGCCAGCCATGCAACAAGTATGCAGAAAGCAATATCTCCTAATATAAGTGGAATAATAACTTTTTTGAACGGATAGCCCGTAAAGGCTAGTGCTCCGCTTAATAAATTGTTAGGAAATGGCGAAGCTCCTACATATAAAAAGATTAATATTTGAACAAATATCTCTTTTATACTATAGAGTTTCGACAAAATTTTATTTAGTATTTTTTTACCTCGCTCTCCGGCAAAATCCCTGGCAGAATAACCAAAAACAAAAAACAGTATATCACCTGTAGCTAAGCCAAGGCCGGCAATAAAGCCTACCAGGAAATGATTCATTCCTCCCGCAACCAAGGCAATAATCATAGGATAGGCTGAAAATTTGGTTAAAGAAGTAAATGCACCGATTAATGAAACAAAATAAGTAATCAAAAAGCTATTGCGAACCCCCAGTATAATGACTACCTCTCTGGGGTTAAAAAAAATAAAAAGCAACAGAAAACAGACCATGAAAACCAATAACAGAACAAAAAGAATACGCCTGAAGGTACTTTTATGTTTATGCATCAACCGGTTTTTTTTGGCAACGAAGTTATCATTTTAATATCAATTTATTTAGTGACAATAAAAATAAAATAGATTTTTTTTAACCTTTAAATCTTTATTAAAGGGTCTTGTGGCTTTTGTAATAACCCATTTTGGCAGCCATTAAGGAAATTAGAATCTATATGTTTTTTGATAACTCTGCTTGGGAAAAATGAGTTAAATATTTGTAACCACTGTGCTTACAATGTTTTTAAGCATTTTTTGAATCACAGCAAACAGTTTTATTAAAAAAACATATTTTTTAGTTTAATATTTTTGTTAAAAATATTTAAATGTATTTTTTTGGTATTATATTTGATGCATTTAATTCATATATAAACCTAATTAGTATAATTCATGGACTTAAAAAAATCAAATAAAGCTGATCTGGAAAGCAAAAAAATTTTATTTTTTCAGCTTGGGTTAATTTTTGCACTTATGGTTGTATTATTTTCATTTGAAATAAGGAGGTACGAACGACCAACTATTGAATTGGGAATGTTGGAATTGGATCTTATTGAAATGGAGGATATTCCTATTACAAGACCGGTTGAACCGCCTCCGCCTCCGCCTCAAACTTCACATGAACTCACAATAGTAGATGATGATGTGGAAATTGATGAAGAATTTATTGTTGATATTGATGCTGATTTACTTGAGGAAATTCCGGATTATCAACCAGTAATTTATACCGAGGAAGAAGAAGATACTCCTTCTGATTTTATTTTTCAGATTGTTGAAGATAATCCGACTTTTCCGGGAGGAGATGAGGCGTTGTATGAGTATTTAAGAAACAGCATCAGATATCCTATCAGGGCTCGTGAGTCAGGTATACAGGGTACAGTTTTTGTGACCTTTGTGGTAGAACCCGACGGAAGTATTACCAATGTTGAATTATTGCGTGGCATTGGTGGCAGCTGTGATCAGGAAGCTATCAGGGTAGTGCAAAATATGCCACTATGGGAACCCGGTAGGCAAAGAGGCCAACCCGTGAGAGTACAATTTAATTTGCCGGTAAGATTTATTTTGAATTAACTAAACAAGTTAATTAAAATATTATTTCAACTCTCCGCATTTTATGTGGAGCTATTGATATTAATCCCCTGCCAAGGATTAAGGGGATAATTTAACACAATTAGCATTAGAGTACAATAAAAAAGCCACTCACAAAACACATGTAAGTGGCTGATTGTTAAGTCGGGGTGGCAAGATTCGAACTTGCGACCTCCTGCTCCCAAAGCAGGCGCGCTAACCGGGCTACGCTACACCCCGCATTTATGTTAAAGAACCTTCTGTATATACCGTTATTAAAACGGTATAATATATCTGTGTCATTATTCAGCGGAGAGAGGGGGATTCGAACCCCCGGTACCAATAAAGGTACGGCAGTTTAGCAAACTGCTGGTTTAAGCCACTCACCCACCTCTCCATATTTAGCGGCTTTTTTTGAGATTGCAAAGATAAACAAATCATTTTTTTTAGCAAATAAAATTCCTTACAAAATCACAAAATACTATATAAACCCCTGCTATTAGTAATATTTAGGCATGCAAAATACTCTCAATAAATCAAATTAGCTGTAAAGCTGATTTATTTAAATCATTTGTTATTTGATAACCAAAAAAGTTTAGCAAAATGTGCATATTAAAGTCAAAATTGTTGACCGGCACGTCTAAAGATTTAATTTGGCTTAAGAATTGATCAAAAATCGCAATACTGTTTTATTAAACCGGATGATGTTCATTAAATTTTTCAACTCTCTTTTTGAGATCAGGGAACTGATCTCTGCTTACCAATGATACGCATGCCCGCAGGCCTTCCTTTCTTTCACTTCCGGTTATTGCTAAAGATATTGCGCTTATTCCATAATAAATCAGTCTTTCTATTAATTCTTCTCCGGTAAATCCGGGATATGAAATTGTAAAGTAGAAGCCATCTGCCAGGGGTTGGTCTTCGTCTTTATCATACACTATTTCAAATCCGTTATCGGTAAACATTTTCTTCATTATTTTGGCTTTTTCGCCATATTCTTTCACTACATCAATAAAGTCATAGTTACCGTCATTGGCTTCTTTAAGTATTGCAGCCAGCGCGTATTGCGAAGAGTGGGTTGTACCTGCGCTGAGTGCATAAATAGTTCCAAATACCATGGCACGTCCGAAAGTATCAAAAGCATAATAGCGCTTCAGGTCAGGGGCTTTGGTATCAAAAAGTTTATCTGATAATGCCATCATTCCGATTCGTTGACCTGCATAGCTGAATGCCTTGGAGCTTGAAATAAGCAATATATAATTATCAGTATATTTTGCAACTGTAGCCTGGTAAGGAGGCTGGCCGGGCTTGGAGATGTCTTTACGAAAATCCATAGCAAAATAGGCAAGGTCTTCAAGTACAACAACGTTGTATTTATTTGCTAATTCACCAATTATTTCAAGCTCGGTTTCTGTAAAACATATCCATGCAGGGTTATTTGGATTTGAATAAAGCATTGAAGAAATATTGCCTTTAGAAAGTATTGATTCCAACTTATCTCTAAGTTTTTCACCGCGATAGTTATAAACATCAAATGATTCAAAAGGTATTCCAAGCACCTGGCATTGTTGTTTATGGACGGGGAACCCGGGGTCGATAAATAATACTGTATCTTTTTCTTTATACATACGGTTGCAAGTCATGAAAGCTGCAAAACTTCCTTGCATAGATCCTACTGTGGGCAGACAGCCGCGCGGGTCTACATCAGTATCAGCAAAAAGCTTGATAAAACGGGAAATTTCTTTTTTCAAAGGTTTTATTCCATCAATATCGGCATATAAGGAAGCAACGCCCTGATTTAAAGCATCAATCTCCGCTTCCACGCCAACTTCACATGGAGCCAATCCGGGGATACCCATTTCCATGCGAATATAGCGCTGCCCAGTTTCCTCCTCCACATTATCAACCAGTCGCTTAATTTCGCGTATAGAGGCTTTGCCAACATTATCAAGTTTCATTAATTCGATATGCTTGTTAATAACGTCGTAAGGGATAGGTGTGTCTTTTCTCATAATAATTTAAATTTAATTGAGTTTATAATCATTTTTTTGTACTTGCTATAACTATAATAGAAATAATAGTTTATCAATTATTACTGCCAAAAAATGGAATTATGAAACAATAAGCGTTTTTTGCAATCAAAAAACCATTGTGGTACAAATTAACAAAATCCTTTTATTTTTATCACAAAAAATGTGTCTTTTTTTATTTTTAATCCCTGTAAAGTCTTTTTAAAACTGCCAATTTATGAATACTAAAAGTAAAAATACCCTTATTAATATTTGCCTTATTAGTTGATTGTTATTTGAATATTATGAGTTTACCAGCCAGCTCATTTTACTAAATAAATATTTTTCAAAATCCATTTTTTTAATAAAAATAGTTTTTAAGTTAATAATTTTGTCATGCAATACAATTTATTATTTAATGTTACCTAAATTTCTAAATTGATTTTTTATTTCAAAAAAATTGATGTTGCAAACATATGTAAAGGGAAAAATTCGGAAATTTTACCCATTTTTCTTTGTCAATAGTCTTTTTTA
>PUKZ01000149.1 GCA_003550725.1 Bacteroidales bacterium
CTCTTGTTTTCATAGGTTTTATGCTGGAAAGCAGGCCTCAAAAAAGATAATAAGCTCCCAATAATTTATGTTACCTAAAGCTATAATAACTAAATCAGGATGTAATAAATTTATAAATTTACTTATACAGCCTGCCAATTGCAATATAGGTTAAAAAATCTTAAATGGAAATCAAGAATATTAAAATCTTTTATTTTTGTATAAATAGCAATTACAAAAACAAAAATCATACATACTATACAAATCATGCAAAGGTATTTTATAATTACTTTCTTGTTATTGTTATTTTTCAGCTGTAAAATTGATGATAAAGATGATTGTAATGAGTTTACACTGCGTGGAAACCTGGATACTGAAGAGAAAATCACTCTTACAATTGAAGAACTTACAACTTCAGATTTGATAGTTCTCGACAGTATCACCACAGATAACTACGGCAATTTTAACATCAAAAAAGAAATAGATGAGGCCGGGTTCTATATTCTTCGAATTAGCAGAGACAATTTTATAACCTTACTTGTTGAACCCGGCGAAAAAATTCATTTAACTGGTAAAGCTGATTATTTACCTACATCATATCAGGTTAAAGGTTCGGAGGGTTCTGCATTATTAGCCGACCTTAATCAGCGCCTTCACACCAACATGGCTAAAGTTGATTCTTTAGCTGACCTTTACAGGGAAAGCGTATATGAACCAAACTTTGAACAGATAAAGCATGAGCTGAATATAGATTATACAAAAATTTTTGAGGAACACAAAAATTATGTTAAACAGTTTATTGAAAACAATCCAAAATCCCTTGCATCGCTTATAGCTTTGTATCAATACTTTGGCAATAAATCTGTTTTACAGGAAAATGAAAATTTTGAATATTTTGAAAGCCTAAGTGAATCACTTGCCAATGTATATCCTACCAATAAACATGTCGTGGACCTCAAAAAACGGGTTAGTGAGATTAAACGCCAAAGAATGCAAAGAAAAATGGCAGATGAAAAACTTGCCATAGGAAATAAAGCACCTGAAATAGTACTTCCTGACCCTGAGGGAAATGCTATTTCATTATCCTCATTTAGAGGAAAAGTAGTTTTAATTGATTTTTGGGCTTCATGGCATAATCCATGTTATGAAGTAACTAAAAAACTGGCCGAAATATATAATAAATATAAAAATCAAGGCTTTGAAATCTATGGTGTTTCACTAGACAGATCATCGGAAAAATGGCAAAAGGCTATAGAAGAAAACAATATCAACTGGACCCAGGTCAGTGATCTAAGATACTTCAATTCGCCTGTAGCAAACCTTTATAATATTCAAAAAATACCATATGCCATCCTTATAGATCAGGAAGGCAAAATAGTAGCCAAGGATGTCGATTATCGTAAACTGAATAAATACCTGGAGGAGTTATTGTAATACTAACAATAATTAAAATGTGCTCATAATATTATGCCAGCGATTAGCAAATCAAGTTTTTATGAGCTCAGTGAAAAGAGTTTGTTTATCAACCAAAAGGTTCAATATAATTTTTACCATCCCGGCAAAAAGTTCAGCCCGGCAACGCCTGTAGTTATCCCTTCGGTTTGAAACGGAAATGCATAAAAAGGCTCAAGAATTAATGCCCCGAATAGATTAACTCTTACTGAGGCCCCTACACTAAATACTGGATGCCGGTATTTGAAATACTCTTCACCATCTTTACCTATAGCAGTTTCACTTAATTTATCGGGATCAAGGGTTAAACTGTTTCGGTCATTCCAGGCAATGCCGGCATCTAAAAAAAGATTTAATTCAGTAAAAAATATTCGGCTTCCAATTAAAGCTAGTCTTTCAGGTCCTGTAAACGGGAACCTGAGTTCTAAGCCGCTTAATATAACCCTGCTTCCCATAAGCTGTTCATAATCAAAATTTTCGGGCATAGCTTCCTGGGTACGATAAAGCGAACTATAGTCATATCCCCTAACATATCCCATATATCCGAGGAATTGTGGTTGGAAAAGCCTTTCAGGCTCTCTTCCGTACCTGCCGCGGTGTATTGCTCTAAAAGCCAGTGTAAACGGTCTTATGTTAAAGTATCGCCTATAATCAAGGGTTAACGAATACATATCAACTTCACCGAAAATTTTCTCTGCTCCAACCCGATATCTTTGACCGGCTAAAGGAGATGCCATCCCAAAATAAGAATTATCTTCAACAAAGGCAATGTTAAGGCGTTGTAAACTAAAACCATCGGGAGTATCTCCACGCTCACGATCTTCACCTACTTTCATGTTGCCTATATAATAATTATTTATAATATCCCTTCGGTAATAGTACCATGCCATGGTTCCTCCTACTTCAAGCCTGCGAGAAACTGAAAAAGGATAGTAAGAAAACAATGTAACCTGATCTTCAAAAAGCCTTTCCATTATAAACTGGAGGTTATCTACCCGCTGCATCTCTCCGTCAATTTTTATTGAATCTTCTTTCCAGCGCCCGTATGCATATGGATAAGGTATATGAGAAACCATAGCACCCCAGTTAAATCTTCGCTCCTGGTTAAGATACCCAATCTGGCCACCAAAATCATATATCTCACCATCTATGGCAAAAGCACCAAATAATTGATTTTCGCCCGAAATATCACTAAACTGCATGGCTACAGCTCCTGCCATACCGGTTCCATAGCGGTTTGTTGCTACTCCAACACCTGTATTTCCTATATAAGTAAGTTCAAATTCACGTTTATAGGGCTTGACAGCAAAAGAATCAGCAGGCAAAATTTTTCTATCCGGTTCGCTTCTAAGTTGTTTATCAACAATGTCATCTCCGGCACGAACAAAAGGAGGTAATGTTGATGCCGTAAAATCAACCTTCATTGGATCAACCTCGATCAATTCAAAATCAGAGGGATTTTTGGCTGTGTATATAAAATATTTATCATTTTGATAATGAGAATAAGCTAATTTGCCGGTTTCACGCTCAAAACAAATAGCAGGAGTAAGCTCAGTCATGCCGCTGATGCCGGTATAAAAATCTGTCATTCTGAAAACTTTATCTTCTTCAAAGCAATAATAATAAAGATCTCTAAATCCATTGCTGTTTGATAAAAAATACAAGCCCTCATCATTAGCGTCAAACAATGGATTCAAGTTTTCAGCATCAGGAAAAATATCCAATACACTGATGGCATTATTGTCATTTGTCATATCCATTATACCAAGGTTAAAATGAAATTTTGGATTCCCCCTGGGTTGCGCAGATTGTGGTCTATCCGTTGAAAACACCAAATGCTCGCCATCTGATGACCAACTTGCATGTACATAGGAATAATGATCATTGGTTAGTTGCACCAATTCTTCAGTTTCAAGATTATACTTGTAGAGATTTGATCTGCCCTGAGCCAATCCTGAAAAAACAATATTTTCTCCATCAGGCGACCATGACGGATTATTAAGGGCAGGCACTCCGTCAATGGAAATCTCCTTTGTCCGCCTGGGCCGGTCAACATCAGCTATTACGATTTTATTGCGACCTCTTTTAACAATAACGTAAGCGATTTTTTCACTATCGGGCGACCATGTAGCCTTGGATTCAAAAAAATTAAACCCGTCAATATCAGCATTACGTGTACTGCTGGTCAATTTATGAATAATATCACCTGATTTGGCATCAGCTAAAAACAGATCCAGCGAAAACAAATCCCGTTCTGAAAAAAAAGCAATATATTTACCATCAGGGCTCAATGAGGGAGCCATATTGATATGGCCTCCATTATCATCAGTAATAATAGCTTTACCTATGGCTTCATGCCTGGCACTATCTTTAAGGTATTGCTCATAGTGGTTTTCCAATGAGCTTTTCCATAGATTTGATACAGTTTCAGCATTTAAACCTACAACACGTGAAATAGCCCTTTGGTATCCATATTTGGCTGTTTCTCTAAAAAGTGGTGCAATTAAAGAATCACCCCATGTCCTGCCGAAAAATGCGGTAAAACTGTGTCCGAATCTGTATGGGTTATATTGGTAATCACGAGTCATTTGCTTAAGTGAAGGGAAATCATCCCGGTGTATTGCATCACGCATAATCATTGCCGTATGACTATCTACACTGCCAATTGAAAAATATTCGGCCATCCCTTCTACAAGCCATAAAGGCAGGTTTCGCATAGAGCTTAAGCCAAGTGATTCCTCATCAAACATGGACCGGAATTGAAATACATGCACTAATTCGTGACCAATAACATGATCAGTTTGTGCATTGGTATGTAGTACAGGCATTGCAACCCTTTTTCTAAGTGCTTCCGTTACACCATGTGTCCCAACACCAATCATACTGCCCACAGCCGTAGTTTGCTGGAAATCAGGGTGGTTTTTGTACATAAGTATAGGGCTTTGCTCACGAATAGTGTCTTTGAAAAGACTCTGGTGTCGCAAATACCACTTCTCATAAGTATTTGCTATTTCATTAACTACAGATTCATCCTCAAAATAATGATAAATATTAAAATGAGGTGATTGATATAATTCATAATCAAAAGTTGTGTAGCTCGGTTTATTCCTGCCAAAATATTGTGAAAAGCAATCCCCGTTACCCATTAAAAATAAAAACAGAAGGCTTGCAAAAATCTTTAAAAGATGATAATATTTAATGTATTTGTGAAGAGAAAAAATCATAACACTTTTTTTCAAAAAAAATATATAAATGTTTATATTATAACAAAATTAATAGCAAAAAAAAGAATTATCTAATAATTTAGTAATTTTTATAAATAAAACGAAATTCCTTTTTAAAATAATATTTATTAATATTGCTTTCTCTGAAAAAATTTTTTGCAGCTTAAATCAAACAACTTAAAAATCTACTAAATAAAAAACTATCTATTTGATAAATAGTATATTAAGTATATGCTAAAAGTGCATGCTATTTAATACTAATAAACCTTAAACTATTAAATTATTTAATAAATATACAAAATATTTTTTGAAATTTGTTAAAAAAAAAAGATGAACGATTTACAAAAGCATTTCAGCAATTTTAGAAATAACATAATAGGGATTGACAAAAAGTACAATTCACCTTATGGGTTGCAACAAATTGTTTACGGTGATTGGATAGCAAGCGGTCGCTTGTACCAACCCATAGAAGAAGTAATGAGTAAAAAAATCGGGCCTTATGTAGCAAATACTCATACCGAATCAAACGAAACGGCAACTCTAATGACTAATTCTTATCATCATGCTCAAAAAATAATTAAAGAACATGTTAATGCCGGCAAAGATGATGTAATCATAACCGGGGGTAATGGTATGACCTCCATGATAAATAAGTTTCAGCGTATTTTGGGGTTGAAGACATGTGGTAAAATAAATCGTCATAGCTGTTTGCAAGATGGTGATAAACCTGTTGTTTTTATTACTCACATGGAGCACCATTCCAATCAAACCTCCTGGCTTGAAACAGTTGCTGATGTGGTTGTAATTCAACCAGGTAAAGATTTATTGGTTGATTTAGACAAATTGAGAGATGAATTGAAAAAATATAGTGATCGTAAGCTAAAGATTGGTGCATTCACAGCATGTTCTAATGTAACAGGCATTTCAACACCTATAAATCAGATGGCAAGAATTATGCACGAATATGAAGGAGTTTGTATTGTTGATTATGCAGCATCAGCACCTTATGTTGATATTAATATGCATCCTGAAGATCCTATGGAAAAGCTTGATGCTATTGTTTTCTCCCCACATAAATTCCTTGGTGGACCGGGCAGCTGTGGCGTTTTGGTTTTTGATTCATCATTTTACAAAAGCAAGGTGCCTGATAATCCAGGAGGTGGAACAGTTGACTGGACAAACCCATGGGGTGAATACAAATATATAGATAACATAGAAATGCGAGAAGATGGTGGTACTCCCGGTTTTTTACAAACAATAAGAGCGGCACTTTGTATAAAACTTAAAGACCAAATGAAAACATCACTGATAAAACAACAGGAAGACTACTTATTAAAACTGGCTTTTGATGAATTAGACAATATACCCAACCTAAAAATACTGGCCAATAATGTCAGAGAAAGACTTGGCGTAATATCATTTTATTTTAAAAACATACATTACAATCTTGTAGTTAAATTATTAAGTGACAGATTTGGCATCCAGGTAAGAGGTGGGTGTGCATGTGCAGGAACTTATGGCCACTACCTGCTTAATGTAAGTTATGATAACTCAAAAAAGATAACCCGGATGATTAACAGCGGCGATCTATCAGAAAAACCAGGATGGATAAGACTTTCACTACATCCAACAATGACAAAACAAGAAATTAACTATATATGCAACGCAATAAAAGAAATAGAAAAAAACCATGAAAAATGGAGTAATGATTATGATTATAATCCTAAATGCAACGAATTCAAACACATCTCTGACCCTTCAGACCTCGCGGAAAAAGTGAAAAAATGGTTTGAAATTTAAATTATTTACATTCAAAAACAGGTCTATAAAAAATAATTATTTGCCTATGCGTTGTTAAACATACGCTGTAGCAGCCCTACCTGGGTATTCCATAAAAGCTTTGCAAAGTCAATATCATCTGGATCACTATAATCAGTAACCAACAACGCCACCTCTGATGATACAGGCTCTGTTATAATTTCCAATTCGAAATAACAATCCTTATATAATCCATCAAGCCATTGAAAACGAACATATTCATTCTCTTTTGATTGAACCATTCTTGCACTTTGTTCAGAATCCTCCCACTTAAAATTAAAAACATCTCTCCCTTCAATATCTACATTATCAGCAAACCAACGTGACAAACCCTCAGCAGTACTGATAAGTGTATACAAAACTTTTGGAGAAGCCTTCACTGAATACTCCAAGGTAAATTTTTCCAACTCAGCCATTGAATTACTATTAAAATTTCTTTCATTTCTGCAATATACAAAAAAAATAAAAATATATTGTATTTTTTCCATAAAAAATAAAAAAGGCAAATATCAAAAAAATAATAAAAAAAGATAAACCCAAACTTGTGATAATATACTAAAACATTATAAAACAGCTAATAAAATAGCATGACATTGATTATCGTTAAATTAATTGCCAGGAAATTGATTCAGATATTTATGTAAATTTGTTATGCATAATAATGTTATAAAACAACACATTGTAAAGTTTTTTTATTTACATGCCATTATTTTTAAAACTTAAATTCTAATATATTTATATAAATAATATAATGCTTAATTTTAAATACAATATTAATTAAATGAACTACCTCCAAGTTGAACAATTAAGTATATCGGTAGGTGATAAAACACTGTTTTCAGGAATTGATTTTGTTATTGATCAAGGGCAAAAAGTTGCCCTGTTAGCACGCAACGGTGCAGGAAAGTCAACAATGCTTAATATTATTGCCGGCTTCTTACAACCTGATGAAGGAAAAGTTACTTTTCGTAAAAACATCAGAGTCTCATATCTTGAACAAAACCCCGATTTTGCCCCTGAAAAAACTATTGGAGAATCAATTTTTATGTCGGATAGTAAAATTATGAAAACTGTAAGAGTATATGAAGAGTTTATGCAAAAGAATCCCAATATGAATATTGAAAAAAACCGGCAAAAATATCAACAACTCGTTGAAAAAATGGATAGTTGCAATGCATGGAATTACGAATCAAAAATAAAACAGATTATAACCAGGCTTCGAATAGACAATTTCAACAAACCTGCAAAAGAACTTTCTGGTGGACAAAAAAAGAGAGTAGCGCTGGCTAAAATTCTTATTGATGATCCCGAACTTTTAATACTGGATGAACCTACCAATCATCTTGATGTCGATATTATTGAATGGCTTGAGAGTTATTTGTCAAAATCAGGCAAAACATTGCTTTTGGTTACTCATGACAGGTATTTTATTGATAAATTATGTGATGTTATATTTGAATTAGACAATAAGCAGCTATATACATACAGGGGTAATTATAGTTATTTTCTTAAAAAAAAGCAAGAAAGGGTAAGTGCTGAAACAGCCCGTAGTGAAAAAGCCAAAAACTTGCTAAATAAAGAAACTGAATGGATGAGGCGCCAACCAAAAGCACGAACAACAAAATCAAAATCAAGGATAGCCCAGTTCCATAACCTAACAGAAATGGCTCAAAGTAAAGCAACTGATGAGCAAATAGAGATTTCCATGAATATGTCAAGGATGGGCAAAAAAGTATTGGAAGTTTCTCAAGTTTCCAAAAAATTCAACGGTAAAGAAGTAATTAAAGATTTCTCTTATACTTTTAAAAAAAGGGATCGTGTAGGAATAATCGGCCCTAATGGATCTGGCAAAACTACATTATTAAACATTATAACAGGTAAAATAAAACCCGACAGTGGATCGGTAACCAAAGGTGAAACAATTACATTTGGACATTATAAACAAGAAGGCATCGATAAGCCGGAGGATGACAAAAAAGTTATTGATATAATCAATCAAATATCTGAAAACATAACTATAGATAAAAAAAAATCATTATCAGCATCACAGTTTCTTCATTATTTTAATTTTTCTTACAGAGCTCAACATGATTATGTAAATAAGCTTAGCGGCGGCGAAAAAAGAAGATTATACCTAATGACCGTTTTGATGAAAAGACCAAACTTTTTAATTATGGATGAGCCCACTAATGACCTCGATATAGAAACACTCAATGTTATTGAAGATTTTTTAGAACACTTTCAGGGTTGTTTAATAATTGTTTCTCACGATCGCTTCTTTTTGGATAAATTAGTTGATCATCTTTTTGTATTTGATAGCAAAAGCGGCTTTATAAAAAATTTCCCGGGCAATTATACAGATTATACCCTTAGTCTTTTCAAACAAAAAAAAGATTTTAAATCCTGTAATCAAACAAAAAGCGAAACAAAAACCAAAACAAAAAACGAAAAAGCCAGCAAAAAACCAAAAACAAAACTTACTTATAAGGAAAATAAAGAATTTGAAGCTCTTAATAAGGAAATAGAAGAGCTTGAAAAACATAAAGAAAAACTCTTACAAAAAATGAATTCCGGAGAATTAACCGGTAAAGATTTGTTAGATCTTTCTGAAGAATATCAAAAACTTGAAGAAGAAATTGAGCAAAAAACCGAACGATGGATTGAACTATCAGATTATTTATAATCCAGTAATATAACTATTAATTGTTAAGCATCACCGGCATGACAAGCATCAAAATATCTTCTCCTTTCGATTCTGTATCAACCGGAACAATAAGTCCTGCCTTATTGGGTTCTGACATTTCCACTTTCACCTGGTCGGAATCAATATTGTTGAGCATTTCTATAACAAACTTACTGTTAAAACCAATTTCGAGGTCTGAACCTTCATAATGGCAGGTAAGCCTTTCCTGGGCTTCATTTGAGTAATCAACGTCTTCGGCCGAAAGTAAAAGTTCACTGCCTGCTATTTTAAATTTAACCTGGTAAGTTGACTGATTTGAAAACAAGGAAATCCTTCGAATAGAATTAGCAAATTGAACCCTGTCAATAATCATTTTATTGGGATTTACCTCAGGAATAACTGCCATATAATTGGGGTATTTACCTTCTATCAAACGGCATGTCATAGTTATATTCTTAAAACTAAACCGTGCATTGGTATTACTATATTCGATAGTAACCATTTCATCATCCTGAACTATAATGTTTTTTATCTGATTTAGAGGTTTTTTAGGAAGTATAAAAGCAGCCTCCTCCTCAGCTTTTATATCATGCCGCCTATAACGTACCAGTTTATGTGCATCAGTTGCAACAAATGTAATATTATCCTTATTCAGCTCACAATATATGCCAGACATTACAGGCCTGAGATCATCAGTACTGGCCGCAAAAATTGTTTTTGAAATAGCATCACCCAATATTTCTGAACTTATATTTATCTTTGAAGGTTCTTCAATAGGAACAGCCCTGGGATATTCATCACCATTTTGTCCTGCAAGACGATATTTACCCTCGCCTATTGTCATCAAAACACTGTAATCCGACATGTCAACAGTGAAACTTACGGGTACATCCGAAAAAGTTTTCAGAGTGTCCAACAATATTTTTGCAGGAATTGCAACACTTCCATTTTCTTCTGCCATATCGAGATTAATCCTTGCAGTCATAGTTGTCTCAAGATCTGAAGCAGTTATACTTAGCTCCTTTTCTTTCAACTCAAATAAGAAATTGTCAAGAATAGGCAAAGTATTATTGGTGGTGAGAACTCCCCCAATTGCCTGCAATTGTTTTAGCAACAATGAACTGGAAATAATAAATTTCATACTTTTATTTGTTTTAAATTGATATGCAAAAATAAGTCTTTATTAATAACAAATTTAATTTAAGTATGTTTTTTAATTAATTTTTTGCTAATTCAACACTGTTTATTTATCAGAATAAATTATTCACGGTATAATACATAATTTATATGAATACTAGAATCCCTTTACTGGTCAATTATGGGCAAAATTACAGCCAAAAAAATATAAGCTCTTATGTTTTTATTAATCACCGATATTTAATTTAGGCTTCAAAAAAAGATAAAGATCTTAAAATTCTTCCAAAAACATAATATTGAGCCACAGCACGATACCCGTTTTCCAGTTCAAGATAAAACCTGTCAGGGTCAAAAACAGGGCTTAACTCGTATTGTTCAGCAAAATCAACCTTTCTATACCGCCTGTAAACATCAAAACTGTACTCATTTTGTTCCAAGTCAGCTACTACAACCCTGTAAGCATATTCAGGAAAAATCAACTCTTCCGATTCAATATATGCATCATCCTTGAGAAAAGTTTCAAAATATAAATCACTAAATGAAGATAAAAATCTTACCACTTTTGCAGTATCAAATTGAAAGCCGTTTGAAATCAAGTTAGAGTCCAGATCATAAAATTCCAATCCTTTATCTGTTTTAAGAATAAATGATTCTTCAGGATTTTCATTGGAAACTATTTTTACCCAATCAATTTCTTTGGCACTCAGGTCAACTACTATTGGATCAAACCAAACATGTTTTTCAGGTGTAAACACACTTGCTATACCTCCTGAATAACCGGGTAAATATAGAATATGTGGGGTTTCGCTACCCGACATTCGCATATATGTGCCGTCAATTTTTTTTACGTTATCTCCAACCAAAAAGGAATTATATTTTCTTTCAGTTTCAATAAATCCAAAAACATCAAAAAAATTAAACAAGTAGGTCTCAAAAAAAACATTTATCAAAATACCGTCACGTTCAAGTTTATTATTAATTTCTTTCCGTTCGGTTTTCGAAACCGGTTGCCTTACAGTAAAATGTCTTAAGATACTTAATAAATCATTTATAGCATACTCATTGGCATGATAATTTTCACCAACCCACCATTGACCCTGTATATCCTTAGTTAATATAATATCTTCATTGTCAGGCGGCACAATTTGCACAGAAGTAACTTCAGCATCCTTTGGCAACGAAAAGTCACGATCACCTACTCTGAAAATTATCAAACCATATACATAAGATGAAATAAAAAACAACGCAATGATACTTACTGTAATTAAGCTCCACTTTTTTTTGTTCATCGCTTTAATAATTGATTAATGTATAATATAAAACAGTAAAACAAAAATTTATTCTAATAATATCAACAAATTAGCAGATTACAGCTATTATTTTTCAGAAGAATCATTACTTTGTCCGGGAATATTTCATACTTCTGAAAAATCTTTTAATAATTCCGAAAATTATTATCAAAGCCAGTGGAATAATAACATTAAAAACCTGTACTGCAAGTTTGTTTTCTTCTATTCTTCTTTTGTCGAGCATTCTAAGGCTAACTTCTTTGGCTCTGGCTTCCATAATACCGGTATCGTCGGCAAGATAATTCACTGAATTAAGAATAAAATCGCTGTTTCCGTATAGCTGGCCTGTATACCTGTCATATCCAAGAGGAATTGGTTCTCCGCGTCGGTCAAGCTGGTTATGTATTATACTACCATCAGAAACAATAATCTGAGCTGTTGGTTTACTATTTTCGCGAAAAGTTATATTACCTGGTAAATTAACATTAGGATGCGGACGGTTTCTATAAACAGATTCAAATTCGCCTTCAAGCAGAACACTGACGGTCTGAGGTTTTTCATTATAGAGTTCTTCAGGTAAAGGATTTTGCATAATATCAAGACTGATATTCACCGGTGTCCTTAAGACTCTTGAATATTTGGACGTTTCGAGCAATTCACTTTTCTCAACCCCATCAACATCAATAATATCAATACTACTTACAAACTCAGTGCGGACGGCATTTATATTTTTTACTATCGGATGGTCACTAGCATTCGATACCATTGGATAAAAAACCCATGGCAACATACTGATTTGCGGCCTGTTACCAATATATCCTGTGGTAATCGGGATTTTTGCGGCATTTAAATCCTGAATCAAATTTAAATTCAACCTTGCACCATAACGGAAAAGCATATCATCTATGTTAATATCCGATGGCATTCCAATTGTCTCAGGAGCATAATTTAAACTATCCATATCGGCAAAAACCGGATTTACCAACCATAACGCCGAACCTCCATGCATAATATACTGATCCAAAAGAAATTTCTCTTCATCAGTAAAGGGTTCAACAGGATCAGCAACTATTATTGTTTTGACTTCATTGAGCCTGTCATAATCTCTATCCAGGTTAATTATATCAACTTCATAGAAATCAGAGAGTTCATTGGTAATATCTGAAACATATCTTGGTGAAAGCTCATCGTGCCTGTCGAGAAAAGCAATTTTCGGCTTATCTTCAACGGTGAGCTTTCTAATTGTTGATGCCAGGTTATACTCTAGAGCTTGAACAGAACTATTAATCATTTCCTGATCCGGAACATTAATTTTTTGATGCAAAATATGCATTGGGACTTCCCTCCCGCGGTAACTTACTATAGCTCCAGGAAAAATTACACGTTGTGAGGCACCATCAACTTCTCTCACATCCAGCTGCGTTGGGCGCAACCCTTTCTCCCAGAGCGACCTGTACTTAGCCTCTATCTTCTCACGATCATCACCCTCTGAGGGATTAATAAAATCATATTGAATATTATCGGAATAAGCACTAAATTCATCAAGCATTTCACGCGTTTCGTTACGCAATCGCCTGAATTCTGAAGGAAAATTTCCATCAAGATATACCTTGAAATAAACTATATCGTCCAAATCTTTAATTAAATCTTTGGTTGCAGATGTCAGCGAATAACGGTTTTCGGCAGTCATATCAAAACGATAAAAATGAGATGACCCAAGCAAATTAACAACAACTATCAATATTATACCAATAAGAAGTTGATTAATACTTTTTTTCTTTGCACTTAACCGTTGTATATATTTTTGTTTTTCCATATCTAAATATCAAACTAAAAATAAATTATTATCGAGCAACAATTATATTTTAGATTACCACTTTCGACTCGCAAGCGATATCCTGGTAAACAGCAAAAACAAGGTAATCAAACTTAAAAAATAAATTACATCACGTGAATCTATAACTCCCCGGCTTATTGAATTATAATGAGAATAAATACCGAGATTTCGGATAAAAAGATCAAACTGCCCGAAAAAATCGAGTGAATATATTAGCTCAAATCCAATGTAAGCAAAAGCACAAATAAATAAAGATACTATAAATGAAACAATTTGATTGTCAGTAATAGCCGATGAAAACACTCCGATTGATACAAAACATGCACCAAGTAAAAACAAGCCGATATATGAACCCCAGGTGGCCGCTGTATCAATATTGCCAGGGGGCATGCCATATTCATAAACCGTGAAAAAATAAACCAGTGTGGGTAATAATGAAAATACCACCAATATTAAACCGGCAAAATACTTGGATAAAATTATCTGTAAATCAGTTAAAGGTTTAGTTAGTAAAAGTTCTATGGTTCCGGTTCGCCTTTCATCAGCAAAAAAACGCATTGTTATGGCAGGAATCAAAAACAAAAAAACAAACGGGCCTAAAAGAAACAAACCGTCAAGGTCAGCATAACCGGATTCAAATATATTGTAGTCTATCGGGAAAATCCATAAAAACAAACTGTTAATAACCAAAAAAACAACTATGGCAATATAACCTATTAAACTGTTAAAAAAACTATTCAATTCTTTCTTTAAAAGTGTATACATATTTATTAAATCACTTAACTAATAATAATAAGAATTGCTTCTTGAAAACAAAATCTGATTTTTTAATTAATATCCTTGCTATCACTATTTAAATTTTAATCTTTATTTAAACGACCACCCCGTTTAATTATTATAACTACTTATATGTCTAATCAATTATTCAAAAAATTCTATTGTAATAGTATCTTCTGTACTTATGCCCAATAAACTGGAAGCATTACCCTGATTTACAGCAATCTCAAGAAATCCTGTGGTACCAAAAAGGGCAAGCTTTTCGCCGGGCAACACATCCGAATAAGATGTTGATATACGACTGATACCTTCGTCGTTTGACCGGTAACTTATAAAAAACCCCCTGTTTTTTCCTACCTTACGAAAAATATCATAATCAATATTTGCATAAACATTTTCATAATCATCAATATAAATAACCTTACCTATAATTCTTGAATCATAAATAACAGGTTTAAAAGCAATCAACTGATTCAGTTTATCATATGGAGTACCTAAGTTTTTCAAAGAAGTTCCAGAAATGATCATCTCTGCAGCTTTAACAAAAACATCGCGTGTGGAAAAAGTAAAATATGAGCTGTTTTGCATTATATTTAACTCTACGGCATCTTCAATGGGTTGGTCAAACAGAAGCGAAAAAATACCATTATCAGCACCAATAAAATACTGATCGTTTTTAAGTACCACAATGTGTGGGCTTTCAATAGAAGCTTCAGTATTAACTCCTATAAGGTGTATGGTATTGGCCGGGAAACTCACACAGGCATTTTTCAGTATGAAACTGGCCTGCATTATATCAAAAGGATTTACCTGATGTGAAATATCAACAATTTTTGCTTCAGGAATACTTGACAAGATGGCTCCCTTTACAGCACCAACATAGTGGCTCCTAATTCCCCAATCGCTTATTAATGTAATTATATGTTTGTTGCTCAAATTATTATAGTTATTTATTTAAATATTGGTAAAAAACAAAACAAAAATAGAAATAACAAATTATTAATTACAAATATATCCTTATTATTTTAATATCAATAAACGAAACTCAGCATATAATAGCTGAACTAATAAGAAAAATCAGAAATTAAATTCTTGAAATTATTGCATGAATTATGATAGTTATATATGATTAACAAAAATACTTTTTTTGTAAGGCATAATTGTAAAATAATCGCATATTTTTAATAAAATAATTTAAAATTATAACCAATTATAAAAATATTTTCCCTCTATGCTTTGAAAAATATTTAATTTTGCAGCATTAAGGAGTTATTAATCAAATGACTCTGTGATAAAAACAAATATGCAACCTTATCAACTAAATTCGGAAAAAAAGATAATGAAATTATCACCGGCGATTTCACGACATAATGGTAACGGGTAACGAGTAACGGGTAACGAGTAACGAGTAACGAGTAACGGGTAACGGGTAAAGAAAATTTAGGACGGGTCAGGGTCAGGTCAGGTCAGAGTCAGGTCAGATCAGGGTCAGGTCAGTGAGTTTTGAGTGATGAATGATAAAGTAATTTGTATATGTTGATTTGTTTAGAAAATTAAGCGTTACCTGTCTTAAGAAGCAGCGAAATCCCGTATTTTCAGGATTACCTGTTACTAAAAATTTAAATATCTAAGCGTTTATATGTAAGTCATTATAAACCAGTTTAATAACTATAATTTATTCAAATGGGGTAACGGCTATTCAAATAGCATTTCATATAATTGAATTAGCAGATTTTATTTAATAACTTTTTTTGCATTCTTACTTAAAAATAATACAATACTCAAACCCGGCATTATGGGAGAAAAAACAATCAATCTTGAACAAATACATCCCGTTGACCTTTTTGGATTAAAGGAGGACAAGTTAAAATTATTACGTAAAGCTTTTCCTAAAATTAAGATAGTGCTTCGCGGAGACAAGCTTATCATAGCGGGCAAAGAAGATGAAATTGAACGCTTTGAACAAAAGATAAATCGAATTTTTCAACACTACAATCGCTATAACAAAATCACCGAAGAAAATATTCAGGAGATTCTTGCCGATGAAACCGGTAATATTAAGCCGGAAGTAGCAGGTGATGACTTATCAGATGTTTTGGTTCACGGACGCAATGGCATGCTTATAAAAGCTCGTACACCTAATCAAAAACGAATGGTAAACAGTTTTAAAAAAAATGACATGATTTTTGCCATAGGTCCGGCAGGTACAGGAAAAACATATACTGCTGTTGCCATTGCTGTAAATGCGCTAAAAAACAAAGAAGTAAAAAGAATCATACTTACAAGACCGGCTGTGGAAGCCGGAGAAAATTTGGGTTTTTTGCCAGGCGATCTTAAAGACAAACTTGAACCTTACCTGCAACCACTTTATGATGCCCTCAGGGATATGATACCTATGGCTAAACTAGCAACATACCTGGAAGACGGCACAATAGAAATTGCACCATTAGCTTTTATGAGAGGACGAACTCTTGATAATGCCTTTGCTATACTCGACGAGGCACAAAACGCAACCCAAAACCAGCTGAAAATGTTCCTCACAAGAATGGGAAAATCAGCCAGATTTATAATTACGGGAGATATTACCCAAATTGACCTCCCCAAAAATCAATCATCAGGCTTGATATCATCAACAAAACTATTAAAAAACATAAAAGGTATAGACTTCATTTTCCTGAATGAAAAAGACGTTATAAGACATCCCTTGGTAAACAAAATTATTGATGCCTACGAAGAAGAATCAAATAAACTTAAAAAATAAAAAATTGGAAAAACAAGGAAACTCTAAGCAATTAAACTTAAAAAATAATAAATGTAAAACAACTTAAATAAAATATCTATCATTAATAAACTTTATCTAAAAAGTATTGTTAATCTCTTGGTAAATAATTCTATATGTCTCAATAAACCTTAAAAAATTAAATCAAATGAATGATGCAATTATAAAAACAAATTTTAATTTTCCCGGCCAGTCAAACTACTATAAAGGAAAAGTTCGTGATGTATATACCATAGAAGACCGGCTTATATTAATGATAGTTACAGATAGAATTTCTGCTTTCGATATAGTGCTTCCAAAAGGAATACCATATAAAGGACAGGTTCTGAACCAAATTGCAAGCAAAGCTCTTGATGATACAGCCGACATTTTACCTAACTGGAAAATCTCAATGCCCGACCCAATGGTCACAGCAGGAAGACTTTGTGAACCAATAATGGTAGAAATGGTCATCAGAGGTTACCTTTCCGGTCATGCCTGGCGCGAATACAAAAAAGGTAAACGACAACTATGCGGTGAAACTCTGCCCGAAGGAATGAAAGAAAACGAAAAATTCCCAAAACCTATTATTACGCCCACCACAAAAGCCACTTCCGGACACGATGTAGATATTTCAAAAAAAGATATAATTGAAACCGGACTGGTTAATGAAAAAGATTATGACGAAATCGAAAATTACACAAAAAAACTTTTTGAAAGAGGACAAAAAATTGCCCGGGAGAAAGGACTTATCCTGGTAGACACCAAATATGAATTTGGAAAATCAGAAGATAAAATTTACCTTATCGACGAAATTCATACACCGGATTCATCCAGATACTTCTACGCTGACCAATATGAATACAGACTAAATAATAACCTCCCACAAAAACAACTTTCAAAAGAATTTGTAAGAGAATGGCTTATTGAAAAAGGATTTAAGGGTGAAAAAGGACAAAATATGCCTGAAATGAGTGATGAATTTATAAAAAAAGTCTCCGACAGATATATTGAACTATATGAGTTAATTACCGGTGAAAAGTTCAAAAAAATAAAATCAGAAGACATAACTAAACGAATAGAAGAAAATTGTATTAAGTTTTTAAAATAATAAGATTGAATTTATTTGGTAATTTTTTTCACTAATGGCCGGTTAAAATAAATCTTACCACCAAGCATGCACTGAGCTTATCGAAGTGACACAAAAACACAAAGAATCACAAAGAGTAACATTCAAAAATTATAGTCTTTTAGTTATTCCACTTCGTTCAATACAAGCTTAGAACCCCTGCAGTGTTGGATAAATTTTTGCCAACCAGATGGGTAAGGAAAACAAATAATTTTAATAATTTTAACCGCATACCAGTAAATTTTTTTATTTAATCAATATTGTAAACCACTACATATTAAAATACCGCCGGGTAAATAATACTTTCCTTGTTTTGATTTGTCAGTTAATCAAATAAATTATAACCTATTTGTTTTTTGAACGTAGAACACTTATAACCAAACAATAAGATGTTTTTATGTTTTTTCAGTATTAATACTTAAAAAACAGGAAACAAATGTTTGTATTTTGGCGTATGATTATTACGTTTTTTTAGTTTACTCGTAATAAGTTTTAGATATTTTTTGATAATTATTAAATAATTAATAAAAAACAAACTTATGAATAAAAAAATAATCTTTGTGGTTACTCTTGCATTGCTAATGTTTGCAGCACATTCAAATATATACTCTCAATTGAAAATTGATTCTATCACAACTGAAAATGCAAATAGTCATAACAACAATAAAGGTAAAATAACCATAAATGTTTCAGGAGGAAATGCACCTTATAAATATGTTTTGAATAAAGGTTTTTTTTACGTCGAAACTATTATGAAAAGCCCCTTAACAACAAATTTGACATATACTTTTACTGACATAAAACCTGGTGATGATTATTGGATTGTTGTTAAAGATGAAAAAGGCGAAGAAACGAAAAAGCTTAACATAAAAATAAACTAAATAGAAAAATAAAAATCAACCAAATATATTTAAATCATGGGTATTGTATACAGGCTGTTACTGATAATTACATCTTTAATTTTTTTTACTGCAACATCAATCGCCGACCTCAAAATTGACAGTGTTAAAGTTAAAGATATTTCATGTTTTGGCTACGATGATGGAGAAATTACTGTTTATATTTCGGGTGGTACACCGGAATACAGATATTCACTTCGTAAAGGTTTAGCCGATCCGGTATTAATTGAAATGAGTGACTGGACACCTGAAGTTAACTACACTTTTGAAAACCTGGAACCTGCGAATAATTATTGGGTAGCAGTCATAGATGAAGATGGTAATGAAGATGCAAAAATGTTTATCCCCGGGGTTCATGAACCAGATGAACTCATTATAGATATTACACCCGACCCTGCGGCGGTATGTCCAGGCTCTCCCTTGCAACTGGATGGTAATCCAGAGGGTGGTATAACACCTTATAGTCATTTATGGACAGGCGATACTGACCCTTTCCTTGATGACAATGAAATTCAAGATCCTGTTTTTACTTCAGATATCCCCGGAGATTATAACTTAACCTATACCGTATTAGATGCTAATGATTGTATGACCAGTGGCAATATTACTATTACTGTTTATGAGCATTTGGACGGTGGCGAAATTGCCGAAAGCCAGGAAATATGCTATGAAGATATACCCGATCCTTTCACTAACGTTACATCTCCCTCAGGTGGCGACGGCGACTGGGTATATCAATGGCAATACAGGGTTGAAGGTGGTGATTGGAGTGATATTGCAGGAGCTGATGAACTCGAATATAGTGTGACAGACCCGCTTACTGAAACAACAGACTATAGAAGGCTCGCTACTAATGAATGTGGTACAGCCGAGTCAAATGTAATCACGGTTACAGTTTTTGACCCCCTTGACGGGGGCGAAATTGCCGAAAGCCAGGAAATATGCTATGAAGATATACCCGATCCGTTCACTAATGTTACATCTCCTTCGGGTGGACATGGTGATTGGTCATACCAATGGCAATACAGGGTTGAAGGTGGTGATTGGAATGATATCGCAGGAGCTGATGAACTCGAATATAGTGTGACAGACCCGCTTACGGAAACAACAGACTATCGAAGGCTAGCTACTAATGAATGCGGTACAGCCGAATCTAATGTAATCACGGTTACCGTTTTTGACCCCCTTGACGGTGGCGAAATTGCCGAAAGCCAGGAAATATGCTATGAAGATATACCTGATCCGTTCACTAATGTTACATCACCTTCGGGTGGAGACGGTGAATGGATATATCAATGGCAATACAGGGTTGATGGTGGTGATTGGAATGATATTGCAGAAGCCAATGATCTCGAATATGCCGTAACCGACCCGCTCACGGAAACGACAGACTATCGAAGATTAGCCACAAATGATTGCGGTACAACCGAATCTAATGTTATTACGGTTACCGTTTATGGCGAAATAGATGGAGGTGAAATTGCAGAAGACCAAACAATTTGCTATGAAGATATACCCGATCCGTTTACTAATGTTACATCACCTTCGGGTGGACATGGTGATTGGTCATATCAATGGCAATACAGGGTTGATGGTGGTGATTGGAATGATATTGCAGGAGCCAATGAACTCGAATATAGCATTACCGACCCGCTCACGGAAACAACAGACTATCGAAGGCTTGCTATTAATGAATGTGGTACAGCCGAATCTAATGTAATCACAGTTACCGTCTTTGACCCAGTTGACGGTGGTGAAATTGCCGAAAGCCAGGAAATATGTTATGAAGATATACCCGATCCGTTCACTAACGTTACATCCCCCTCAGGTGGAGACGGTGACTGGGTATATCAATGGCAATACAGGGTTGAAGGTGGTGATTGGAATGATATCGCAGGAGCCAATGAACTCGAATATAGCGTGACCGACCCGCTTACTGAAACAACAAACTATAGAAGGCTAGCTACTAATGAATGCGGTACAGCCGAATCCAATGTAATCACGGTTACAGTTTTTGACCCCGTTGACGGTGGTGAAATTGCAGAGGACCAAACAATTTGTTATGAAGATATACCCGATCCGTTCACTAATGTTACATCTCCTTCGGGTGGAAACGGAGAATGGATTTATCAATGGCAATACAGGGTTGAAGGTGGTGATTGGAATGATATTGCAGGAGCTGATGAACTCGAATATAGCGTTACCGACCCGCTCACGGAAACGACAGACTATAGAAGGCTCGCCACTAATGAATGCGGTACAGCTGAATCCAATGTAATTACCGTTAACGTTTTTGACCCCGCTGATGGCGGTGAAATCGCAGAAGACCAAACAATTTGCTATGAAGATATACCCGATCCGTTCACTAATGTTACTTCACCTTCGGGTGGACATGGTGATTGGTCATATCAATGGCAATACAGGGTTGAAGGTGGTGATTGGAATGATATTGCAGGAGCCGATGATCTCGAATATAGTGTGACAGACCCGCTTACGGAAACAACACACTATCGAAGGCTTGCCACTAATGAATGCGGTACAGCCGAATCTAATGTAATCACGGTTACCGTTTTTGACCCCCTTGACGGTGGCGAAATCGCCGAAAGCCAGGAAATATGCTATGAAGATATACCCGATCCGTTCACTAACGTTACATCCCCCTCAGGTGGAGACGGTGACTGGGTATATCAATGGCAATACAGGGTTGAAGGTGGTGATTGGAGTGATATTGCAGGAGCCAATGAACTCGAATATAGTGTAACCGATCCACTCACCGAAACAACACACTATAGAAGACTCGCCACTAATGAATGCGGTACAGCCGAATCTAACGTAATCACGGTTACAGTTTTTGAGCCCGTTGACGGTGGCGAAATTGCAGAGGACCAAACAATTTGTTATGAAGATATACCCGATCCTTTTACTAATGTAACATCACCTTCGGGTGGAGACGGTGAATGGATTTATCAATGGCAATACAGGGTTGATGGTGGTGATTGGAATGATATTGCAGGAGCCAATGAACTCGAATATAGCGTTACCGACCCGCTCACGGAAACAACAGACTATCGAAGGCTAGCCACTAATGATTGTGGTACAGCCGAATCCAATGTAATTACCGTTAACGTTTTTGATCCCGCTGATGGCGGTGAAATCGC
>PUKZ01000183.1 GCA_003550725.1 Bacteroidales bacterium
CTGAATTAACATAATCTTGAATAACTCGCAATTTAAACTCGTCCGTGTAGTGATTTACTTTTCTTTTCATAGTCCTGATTTAATTTTACTTTTTCTGTAAACTTATTTCAGGACAAGTCAAATCAACAAATTGTATCACTCTCTGTGACCCGTCACCCGTCACTCGTCACTCGTTACCCGTCACCCGTCACCCGTTACCCGTCACCCGTCACAGCTTATCAAAAGCTGCTTGTAACGCTTAATAAAAACCCGTATGATGCCGGTACTTGCCGGCATACGCCACCGACACATATAACGCCTTCGCGTTGTTTGCCGTATGACAGGCTGAACCGGTTTGCATCTTTTGAATAGCCGGCACTCACTGAGTAATAATGTATGCGCATATCTTCGTCATCATTTCCATAGTTGTACTGATCGCTGAGGGCAAAAAACCAGTCTGATGTCCGGTATTCTACCCTTGCCATGGCCCAGTCCTGGTTGTCCTGCCGGGTTGACAGGTGCTGCAGCTCCCAGTTAAGGCTTCTTCCCTGAGGCAGTCGGTGTGTCATGTCTGTTATCAGAACGTGGGCATATACTTTATCTTTATCGCTGTATCCTTCAATTACATTTTGGTTGTAAGTGATGTATGCGTAAGAAAATATTCCCCTGAGGGTAGGGGAGAACCTGCGGCTGATTTCGACATTTACATCCTGAAAGTATTTTTCGTCGCCCATTTTGAAGAAGTCTGATTTGTATCCTTTTGTACCTGTTTGTCCTATTGGTATTGTATCGTGAATCTGTTCTTTATGTATTGAGTTTGCCAGGCTGTAGTTAAGAGTGAAGTTTGTGCCATATGGCCCTCCCAGTGTGGTTTCACGCGGCAGGTTGAAGTTAAGTTCGCCCATGAATCCTATTTCACCTGTGGGTTGGGTTGCGTAGGGATACATACCCGACAAGCTGTAAACATGTTGTTTGGTTGTTGGCGGCAGGTAGTTTATATTGAGGTCGTTGCCTGTTGCATTTCTGTCGCTGCGGAAGCTCATGTTGTCGATTCGTTTGCCCGACAACAGTAGTCCAAACCCTCTTGTTGAATAGGTCCCTGTAAGGTGCAGTGCCTGCCCGTCTTTATATATGAAGTTGTTATCGGATGAGGGGTCGTTGATCTTATGGGCATATTCTCCCCTGATATTGACGTTGCCGCGGCCATATTCAAGCCTTCCGGCGAAAGCAGCTACATTTTCGGGGAGGTTATAAAGCGGATTCTGATCTTCCTGGTATTTGCTTACCACGCTGCCTCCTGCTGTCCACCGGCTTTTCATGCCTTCCATTGCCGGTATAACTGAGTTGAGCCTTATTCGGGTATCAGCCCCTCTTACTATGCCCGGGCCGGTGTCGAAAAACAATCTTTGCTGCCCGATGACAGTCCTGAAAGTTACGCCATCCAGAGGCCGGTAAACAAGCCGCAAACCGTCCATGGCATTATCAATGCCCAGGTCTTTCTCTTCATAAGTTCTGAACACCATGCCGCTGCCAAACTGCTCGTAGAAGTTGCCCAGGGTCACTTCCAGGTTTTGGCGGTTGTATGACGCAAAACGGTAAGGAATACCACTGCCTTTGTAGCGAGGGTCGTAACCAAGCATTGGGTTTTGATAGCTCTCGTAGCGCATACCCATGGTAAAGTCTTTGTAGGAAAAATTGATATTGCCAAATCCGTTCATCAGGATCTTCTCGGGTACTTCATCAGCACCTATTAGTGTGTCGGTAATATAATACTGGGCATCCATCTGGAAATTGCCCCATACACGTAATTCGCCTTCGGAAATCAACCCTCCTGCTTTCATATTATGGCTAAAGATAAAAACAAAGCCGAGCAGCATGAGGGTTACCTTATTTATAACCTTCTTTTCGTGCCTGTTCATGTTAATCAAGTAATTCAATTAGCTTATCAAACATATCCCATTCCATGCCGTCGCGGAAGGATGTATGTTGATCCACCACTTCCCCATCAGAGTCGATGATAAAGGTATGCGGCACATTGCCTACACCCATTGCACGGCGGAAGTCACTGTTTTCATCAAGATAAAACTCGTAATCCCATCCCCGCCCTTTAACAAGAGGTAATACATTGGCACTGGTGCGGGAGTCATCAATACTAACGGCAATAAGCTTAAATCCATGGTCCTGCCACTCATGGTAAATCTCGTCTATGGCAGAAAGCTCCTCCATGCAGGGGCGGCACCACGTTGCCCAAAATGCAATAACAAAAGGCTTGTTATGATTACTGAAAGTGCCGGTATTTACATCATCCCCGTCAAGGGTGGTGATAGTAACGCCGGGAATGTCACTACTGCTTTGACTAAAAGCAGAAAAAGTAAATAAAAGCCCGAAAAACAATAATGCAAAGGTTATCTTTCTCATAATAGCAAAAAAAATTTTAAATTAATAAACTATGATTTATCATATAATATGCCAAAAATCGCCCCGGCTTACAAAATATGCTCAATAACTGCTTAATTTGAAGTTTGCCAGCCGGCAGGGTATAAATGTGTTATGTTAAATAAACGAATTCCCATAAAACAAAACCACATAAAAATACCTGAACCAATTATCCGCAGCTAATTGAAAAAATCTGCCCTGTAAAATGATTATCATAAAGTTTCTTTAACTTATTATAATCAATAATTATATGCAAATTTATATATATTTTTGTTTGAATGTAAAAAAAATTTGGTTGCGGATATAATGTTTTATTTTTTGGTTAAAACTTGGAGTTTTGCGAATTTTCTTATAATTACCTTTGTAAAGATTATTGAAAAACTATTATAAAACCTTTGATCTTACATATTTTTTATGTTAAAAACTAAATAAAATTTTATAAAATAATTTTTATACATAATAAATTATTTTTTATAAAATATTTTTAAGCTTTATTATTTTTGTACAATTAAAAAAATACTATTAAGCATATAATAAAATCTACTAAACAACTTTAACCGGGAAAAATGAACTACATTATCGGAACATTCAGGATAACAAGAATAAACATTAAGTTATTTTTGATTTTGTCATCATTATTCATCTCTTTTCAGCCTCATACACTTTACAGCCAGGATTTGGACACAGTTGAAATTCGCCAGATTATGGTTGAGGGTATAGAGAATATGGATAAGGGTAATTATCGTTCTGCCATAGAGCTTTTTGATCGTGGCAGGAATGCGCTTCATACTTTTGTTATAGGCAAAGATGCTCGTAAGGCCAATATTGTTGAGTCGCTTCAATTGACCAGGGAGGCTGAAGAACGTATTAACCGGGAAGATTTTGAGGGTGCCCTGGAATTGCTTAACCGGGCTATTGAGCTTGATAATAATAATATTGAAGCTTATAAATTCAGGGGTTCGGTGCGGTTGGTACTTGAGCAGCGTATAGAAAGGAGAAGAAACCGCGACTATAATAGTTTGCTTAACGATTATACTAATGCCATTCGCATAACTGATAACCGGATTAACCGAACGGCGCGTCGTACGCAGGAGAGAAGGGAGCTTGAAAAGGAGAAGGCTAAAATATTAATTAACCGTGCTTATGTTAAAATGCAATCCCGGCGCCGGTCAAGCTTTTATTCGGCCATTGACGATTACTCCGATGCTATAAGTTATGATGATCAGAACTGGGACGGTTACCATGGGCGTGCCATAGCACACAACAAAGTTGGTGATTCCAGGAGGGAGGTAAATGATTACCTCAGGGCGGTTGAGTTGATGGATAAATATGATCATCCATTGACAGACCGGGAGCGTGCTGAAATATATCTCAATATTGCTTATGCTTATGCTGATATAGGAAACAGCCTGAGAGCCTTCACTTACGCTGAAAGGTCATACAACCTGGGTAATAATGAGGCAGAAACCATAATGGACAGGAACAGGCCATAACAACATTGTTAATATGATCTTTCGCCGGCCAGCATATTTGTAAACCTCTTTGCAGGCAGAGAGGGGCCGGTTTATTTTGAAATGGTTTTTATTTCTTTTTTGATGGTTTTCACTTCTTTTTGAAGTGCTTTTACCGAGTCGGCCAGCTGTTTGTTTTCATTATTTGTATCGGGAACATCGTTGCAGATATAATTAACAAACTTCCACACTTCGCGAATATCCTTAACATCTACATCATAAGGCTCATAAATGGTGTTTAACGAATAAAGCCGGAGCTTACCTTCTTCTTTAATCAAATTTTCCACTACTTTAAAAACAACACCATCGTCAAGGGTATTAATAATATAAGCATAGCGGTTTCTTATGAGATTCCAGTTCTGGACAAACTCGCCCGTAACCCATGAGCCGTCGGGTATAGGATGCATAGAGTCGCCGCTGATCTGAAAAGTGCGGTACTTTTTCTGTTTTGACAAAAATGGCATCTGGAAAGTCGGCAGTACCTTGATAAACTCTGGATCGGCAAAGCCCGTACGATACCCGGCTTTAGCCTTTTCATCAACCAGCTCGATGTTTTCCTCATTCTCTTTATCAACGGTAGTAGCCAATACCCTTAGCTTACTGCCTTTAACAAAGATATCGTAGCCCCGCTCAAGCTGCGAAAGCTCACTCTCAGATAACTGCGAGAGGTCAACTTTGATAAGAGTATCAACCGATACCTTGAAATAATCAGAAAATGCAATTAGCGCCTCCATACCGGGCTGTGCTACTTCATTTTCATAACCGCTCAATGTAGAGCGCTTCATGCCCAACGCAAATGCAACGTCGTCTTGTGTGCGACCCCTGCGCTTGCGAAGGAGTTTGATGTTTGATGGAAAATAATTGTTCATGGTTTATTATTTTGAAATAGAACGCGGATAAAGCGGATGAAACAAAGTGACGGGTAACGAGTGACGGGTAACGGGTGTGTTTATGTTTTGTTTCCAAGATATTTAACAAGTCCTATGATTTGTTTTCTTATTATATTCATTTTCTCTATAAGATTATCACATAAATCATATTCCAAATATCCCAGGTTCTTAGCTATAATTATTTGCGTTTCTAATTCTGATAAACTCCCTCTTGCAACAAATAAAAATTGAGTAAATTCTTTGCCATGTTTTCGGCCGGCTCCTTCAGCAATGTTTGAAGGCACCGAAACAGCAGACCTTCTTACCTGGTTGGTTAAACTATATAACTCTTCTTTCGGAAATGATTTTGTAACCTTGTAAATCTCCGTTACTAAACCCATAGCATTATTCCACACATCCAAATCTTTATGCGTCTTCATTTATGTAAAATGTTTTTAAAGCTCTGATTTATAATAAACTATATTTGTCAGTATTCACGTTTTTAGTTCTTAATCCATTTTAACGGGTTCTTATTTAATTTACCCGTCACTCGTCACCCGTCACTATCAAAAAAATGATTATATTATAACCGCATTATTGATTAAATTTTAATCAAAAGTAAAAAACATTAATTAAACAAACAAATTTTTTTTAAAAAGATGCAAAACTTCGACCGCACCATAGCACATCTCGATCTTGACACATTTTTTGTTTCGGTCGAGCGTCTGGTTAACAGCTCATTGGCGGGCAAGCCTGTTATCATAGGCGGCATGTCCGACCGCGGGGTAGTGGCAAGTTGCAGCTATGAAGCACGCAAGTATGGGGTACACTCGGCCATGCCAATGAAAACGGCACGCTACCTCTGCAATGATGCGGTATTTATAAGGGGCGACATGGAGCTTTACAGCAAATATTCAAACCTGGTAACTTCAATAATTCATGAAAAAGCCCCTCTATACGAAAAAACCTCTATTGATGAGCACTATCTTGATATATCGGGCATGGATCGTTTTTTTGGCTGCCACCGGTGGATGCATGAACTTCGCCATACCATAATCAAAGAAACGGGATTACCCATCTCTTTCGGCCTTTCAATAAACAAAACCGTATCTAAGATTGCCACCGGCGAAGCCAAGCCCAATGGCGAACTGTATGTTGAGAAGCCCCGGGTACGGTCTTTCCTGGCGCCATTGTCAATTCGCAAAATACCAATGATAGGCGAGAAGACTTTCTGTACCCTGTGCTCTATGGGAATCGCCAACATTGCCACCCTTCAGCAAATGCCTGTTGGCCTTATGGAAAACGTAATGGGCAAAAACGGAATTGAAATATGGCGGCGGGCCAACGGCATTGACAATACTCCCGTGCAACCATTCTGGGAACAAAAATCGCTTAGCGCCGAACATACCTTCGAACAAGATACTACCGACGTTGCCGCAATAAAGAACATGCTTGCAGGTATGGTGGAAAAGCTTTGCTATGAGCTGCGTTCACAACAAAAACTTACCGCCTGTGTTGCAGTAAAGATAAGGTATTCAAACTTCGATACCCACACAAAACAAAAAAGAATACCATATACCTCTTTTGACCACATAATAAATGATTTGGTCAAAGAGCTGTTTGAACAGCTTTACACCCGCCGTATGCTTATCCGCCTTGCAGGTATACGCTTAAGCCATCTTGTACAGGGAACACAACAGCTCAACCTTTTTGAAAGTACTCCCGGGATGACCGGCCTTTACGGTGTCGTTGACCGTATGAAGAAAAAGTTCGGGCGGAAAGTACTCACCAAAGCCATAAACCTGTAGCTATGCTTTACACCTGCCATACATATTACAGCCTTCTTTACGGCACAATGTCGCCCGAAACGCTTGTAAAAGAAGCTAAAAAACACGGAGTGACAACACCCATAATAACCGACATCAACAACTCGACTGCCTGCTTCGACTTTGTAAAGCTATGTCTGGAAAACGGGCTGAAGCCGGTTTGCGGAACAGAGTTCAGAAATGAAGGCCAACACCTTTACACCTGCATAGCACGCAACCATGAAGGGCTAAAAGAGATAAACCAGTACCTCACTTTTTACAACCTGCAAAAAAAGTCTTTGCCGGAAAAAGCCCCCCGTTTTTCGGATGTTTTTGTGATATATACACCGGGCAGTGTTGAGCCCGGTAAGCTTAAAGAAAACGAATATATTGGCATATCACCCGACGGTATCAATAAAATTTACCAAACCAAATACCGCAACCACATGAATAAGCTTGTTGCTTATTGCCGGGTAACTTTTTCCTGCCGGGAAGATATTGAATTTCACCGCCACCTGAGGGCTATCAGCCATAACACTTTGTTAAGCAAGCTTACACCGGGGCAGACGGCTCATCCCGGCGACTTTTTTATGCCATCACCCGTGCTCAAAAAGCTTTACAACGGCTACCCCGAGCTGCTGTACAATGCCCGGAAGCTGCTTGAGAAGTGCAGCTTTTCATTCGATTTCAAAACACCGAAAAACAAACGCACCTTCACAGGCAGCCGCCATGACGATATGCTGCTGCTGAAAAAGCTGACAATGGACGGGCTGGAGTACCGCTACCGTAACAGCAATTATAAAAAAGCTCTTGAGCGTGCACAAAAAGAGCTGCAGGTCATTCACGACCTAAACTTTTCTTCTTACTTCCTTATCACATATGACATAATCCGCTACTCCATGTCAAGGGGCTTTCATCATATCGGCAGGGGCAGCGGCGGCAACAGCATTATAGCATACTGCCTCAGGATCACCGACATATGCCCGATTGAGCTTGACCTCTACTTCGAACGTTTTATCAACCCGCAACGCACCAGCCCGCCCGACTTCGATATTGACTACTCATGGCATGAGCGTGATGAAGTGCTTGACTATATATTCAAACGCTATGGACACGAACACACGGCACTGCTGGGTACTATCAACACTTTCCGCGACAGGTCGGTAATACGGGAGCTGGGCAAAGTATACGGGCTGCCGAAAAGCGAAATAGACCAACTGGTGGAAAACAGAAAAACAGAAAAAAGCCGCGACAGCATCACTCAAAAAATATTTGAGTTTGGCAACCGCCTTATGGACTTTCCCCACCACCGAAGCATACACGCCGGCGGAGTATTGATATCGGAAAAGCCCATAACATACTATACCGCACTCGACCTGCCGCCAAAAAATTTCCCCACAGCACAATGGGATATGTATGTTGCCGAAGACATAGGCTTTGAAAAGCTTGACATACTAAGTCAAAGAGGCATTGCTCATATCAAGGAGTGTGCCGATATTGTGCTGCAGAACAGGGGTGTTAGCATAGATATTCACAACGTCGAAAAGTTCAAGCAAGATGAGAAGGTAAACCGGCGATTGTATGACGGTGAAGTTACAGGTTGCTTTTACATTGAGTCGCCTGCTATGCGCCAGCTGTTGAAAAAGTTGCGTTGCAAAGACTACCTCCGGCTGGTGGCTGCAAGTTCAATAATACGGCCCGGAGTAGCTAAAAGCGGAATGATGAAAGAGTACATAAAACGTTTTCATAACCCTGAAAGTATCAAATACCTGCACCCAGTATTTGAAGAGCAGCTCAAAGAGACTTTCGGGGTGATGGTTTACCAGGAAGATGTGATAAAGATATGCCACCATTTTGCAGGGTTGGGCCTGTCGGATAGTGACATATTGCGCCGCGCAATGTCGGGCAAGTTCAGGTCACGGAAAGAGTTTGACCGCATAAGAAACACCTTTTTCAATAACTGCCGGAAAAGAGGCTATTCCAATAAGTTGGCTGAAGAAGTGTGGCGGCAGATAGAGTCCTTCTCGGGATATGCATTCTGCAAAGCCCACTCAGCATCCTATGCCGTTGAAAGCTACCAGAGCCTCTACCTGAAAACGTACTTCCCCCATGAGTTTCATGTAGCTGTGATCAACAACTTTGGCGGGTTTTACCGCACATGGGTTTATGTCAACGAAGCCCGGCGCCACGGTGCCATCATCAACCTGCCATGTGTAAACAAAAGTAGTTTAAAAACTTCCCTGGACGACAACAGGATATATCTCGGCTTCATACACATCAAAAGCCTTGAAACTAAGTTGGCACAGTTTATAACAGCCGAACGGGATAAACACGGCAGCTATAAGGATCTTTACGACTTTATTCGCCGCATTCCTTCCGGAATTGAACAATTGAAAATACTGATACGCTCCGGGGCATTCCGCTTCACGGGAAAAACAAAGAAAGAGCTGATGTGGGATGTGCACTTCCTTATGGCAAATAAAGTGCGTAAGCACCTTATATCTGCACTTTTTGATTGTGAAATAAAAGAGTACCGGCTTCCGCCACTTAACGACCACCCACTGGAAGATGCTTACGACGAAATTGAGCTGTTGGGCTTCCCCGTGACAATATCACACTTCGATATGCTCAAGACCGGTTACAGGGGAAATGCCCAGGCAAAAGACCTGCCGGAGATGACAGGGAAAACAGTGCGCATGGTGGGTGATCTTGTAAACATAAAATATGTACGCACAGTGAAAAAAGAACTGATGCACTTCGGCTGTTTTATTGACCCTGAGGGAAGGTTTTTTGACACCGTACACTTTCCCGGCAGTCTCAGAAAATACCCGTTTACCGGTTATGGCGTGTACCTGATCGAAGGAAAAGTAGTGGAGGAGTTTGGTTATCCGGGTGTGGAGGTAATGAAACTGGCGAGATTGGGGTTCAGGAGCTTCCATCCTCCGTAGTCCAGGAGCTTCCATCCTCCGCAGGAGATGGAAGCCTCCGGGTTTAAAAGGTTTCTGTTTCCTGTTCAAACCCGGACGGTCTAACATTTACGTAATCGGTAGCTTTCTTAGCAAAAAGTCGTGATTTTTGCTAAGAAATAAAACGCAACTATATCTATTAATAATTAAAAAAAATATTTTAATTTTGCAAGCCCAAGTAATTAAATCTTATTACCAAGGCATGCAAATGAAAACAATTGGTCATCATACATGCGAAAGCAAGGGAGGACAAAATCATGTTTTAAAAGAGTCACCTTTTTTCTCACAACATATGCCCGATCAAAACAAATTGCCTTATTTAGGAGCCGGATATTATTTTTGGGATTATAATATTGATGCCGCCCATGCATGGGGTGACACTCACTATAAAGGTAATTATTTCATTGTTGAGGGTGATTTGGAGTGTAAGGAAGAATTAGTTTTTGACCTTGTAGGAAACAGAAAACACATAGAATATCTGCTGAAGGTATCAGAAACTTTTGCTAAGCACAAGTTTAAAAGAAGTAATTGGGAGTTAGGAAAGTTTATTGAAGTACTTAAAAAACTTGAAAAAGATGGTGAAAACAAGGGTGTTTTTCCATTCAAAGTAATAAAAGCTATAGATAATAGTTGGAATATTAAACGTTGTAAACAAAAATCAATTAAATTCGTTAGAGATAAAAAAGGATATATTTTTTTAGACCCTAAAATTATAATTTGTTTTATTGATAAAGAAAACATAAGGTTTTATAACAAAACAGTTATTAAACCAAGACATAAGAAAAAGATTTAATTATTGATAAATTAAAAAAATCTTTAGAATTATTGGATAAGTTTTTCAGTGAAAACCCAAGAGAGTATATTGAAGAAAAGCTTAGCCAAATTGACAATATGGATATAGTAGGAGAAACCTTAGATTCATACCTTCAAAATTTTAGTGAAAATTATGATTATGAGTCTCGGATAGAATCTGCTTTGTCAAATATTGATGAAATAGATCTACTTACTTCTGAAACAAAAGATTGGAGCAAGAATGAATACATGACCGAATCAGAAACTTTCGAGAATAATTATATGAGTGAAAGAGATTATCATGCAAACATTGATTCTGATTTTACCAGTACTGATGATAGCTACAAAATTGCTGCCTAATGGATAACTCGGATATTCAATATGCTATTAGACTGTTAAATGTAAAATTTATTTCAGTCAACTATAAAGCAAAAAATTTATTTGATAAAAGAATATCAAGTGAAATGAGTGTGGATGTGCAATATAAACTTAGGTTTAATGATAAACAACCTAAAAACTATTTAGTTGATTTTACTATTAAAGTAACTGACAAAAATGATGAGGTTAGTTTATCATTACAAGCGATAGCTTTATTTAAAACAAATCAAACTATTGATGAGGATTTTAAAAAATCATCATTTGCAAATCAAAACTCACCGGCAATTGCTTTTCCATACATTCGCAGTTTTATTTCTACTTTAACAGTTAATGCAGGTTTAGATCCGATAATATTACCTGCTTTTAATTTTGCGAAAATTAAAAAGTAATATTTTGACAAATATATTGTGTTGAATGTTGCAAAAGACAGGCAAAACTGTGCGAATGACCGGCGACCTTGTCAGTATAGAATACGTGTGTACCCCCTAAAAAAGAAATGATGCACTTCGGCTGTTTTATTGATTCTGAGGGAAGGTTTTTTGACACCGTTGGGGATTGCTACCAGGCCGGATTTATAAGCCCTTTATTTCTGAAAAGGTTATATATATTGAGCAAAATAAATGAAGCAATAAAATTCAATCCTGATATTATTGAAGCAAAAACGAGAAGGGCCCCTAACACACCTACCCATTTATTAATACTATAGGCATAATTTTCAAGCTTCAGATAGTTCCACCAGCTTCCAAAATAACTGCTTATGCCGGTAGCTTCAAGACCCAGCACAATCAGGTTAAAAACAAGAAATAAAACCACAATTGATATTAATCCTTTTTTAGCACCTTTAATATCAGGTGGGCTTAGCTGCATATGCGATGATATGCAAATAGCCAGGTACAGAAATATCCAAAACCTGTAATCCCTGAAATTATCAGCATTAAACAAGTTTGATACGGTTTGCTTAGTGGTAGCCCAAACAGCTGAAACAGCCCCTGCATACTCACCCCTGATGCCTTCAACCAATACCCGGCCTTGTGACTCAATACCAGAAAAGATAACATTTTTGCCAGGTACAAGGTAGTAAAGTGCAGCATAAAGGGCTAAAGCCCCGAAAATTATAGGGCCAACACCAATAAAGAAATTGCCTATTCTCTGATATGTGCTGTTAGGATTATAACTGTGGTTTACATAACCAAGCGTACCATCTGTTGAGTTTGGTGTATATAACCTCATTTTCGTTATTTTATGTCCGAATATAGCACAAAACACAGCGTGTCCCAGTTCATGCACCGGAGTGCCAATCCAGCCGGTAAAAACTATATCAAGTTTACGGCCAACAGATTTAACATATGTTATGCGGGTGAACCTGGCAAAAACATAAAGGATTAAACCAAAGACAAACATCAAACCCAGCAGCCATACCAGCTGTCCGAAAGTAGTAATAAAAACAAGTTTTATAAAATCAAGAAAAGAGTTAATGTTTTCCATATGTTAAATAATTTTAAAGTAGCTAAAATAGCTTTTTTTTCATAATTTTGCCGGGAGATAAACATTATAATTATAAAACAGAACAATTTATGAGCACAACATTGATAATAATACTGGTCATAGCTGTTATACTCGTTTTGATGATCATTACCACGTATAACAGGCTTGTAAAGCTTAGGAACAACCGTGAGAATGCTTTTGCCGACATTGACGTGCAGTTGAAGCAGCGTCACGACCTTATACCGCAGCTTGTTGATGCTGTAAAGGGTTATATGAAGCATGAACGGGAAGTGCTGACTGATATCACCAATGCGCGTTCAAAGGCTATGAATGCAACAAATTTGAATGACCGTATTGATGCCGAGAATCAATTGAGTGGTGCGCTGGCAGGTTTGAGGGTTGCTGTAGAGGCTTATCCTGACCTTAAGGCAAGCCAGAATTTTATGAACCTCCAGCAAGAAATTTCTGATGTTGAAAACAAGCTTGCTGCATCAAGAAGATTCTTCAATTCAGCTACCAAAGAGCTGAACAGTGCCATACAGGTATTTCCGGCGGTACTTTTTGCCGGGATGTTTGGCTTCACGCGTCAGCCTATGTTTGAGATCAGTCCCGAACAAAGAGCTGCACACGAACAGGCACCGAAAATTAATTTTTAAACACGTGACGTGTAACGAGTGACAGGTAACAAGATATTAAATACACACCTGTCATTCGTTACCCGTTACCCGTAACAAAAAAACATGAAATACGTAGGTTTACAAACTCAAATATGGAAAAACAATTTTAAATCCACTCTATTACTGATAATGTTTCCGGTAGTTATACTGGGTCTTGTTTGGTTGTTTTTTTATTTCACCAGGCCGGAAAATCATACAATTGACGATGTGCATTACGCATTTTTGGGAGCATTACCATGGGTGATCGCAGGAGTAATGATTTGGTTTTTAATAGCATGGTATGCTAATACTGCCATGATCAGAAGTGCAACCGGTGCAAGGCCTCTTGAGCGTAAAGAAAACAAAAGGGTTTACAACCTGGTAGAAAATCTTTGCATCTCAAGAGGTATGAAAATGCCAAAGGTCAACATCATAGAAGATGATTCACTTAATGCTTTTGCAAGTGGAATTAACAAAAAAACATATACAGTAACACTTACACGAGGCATTATCAATAAGCTCAACGATGAAGAGCTTGAAGGTGTGATTGCACACGAACTCTCTCATATCAGGAACAGGGATGTTCGTTTGCTGATAGTTTCCATAATTTTCGTAGGTATTTTTGCAATACTTACTCAAGTAATCCTGCGCTCCTTTATTTATTCCAGTATTGCAGGAAGCAGAGGTGGTGGAAGAGGTCGCGGTGGGGCAGTTATGCTGATCGCGCTGGTACTTGCTATTGTAGGATTTATACTTACATCACTTTTCAGGTTTGCTATTTCACGTAAACGTGAGTATATGGCTGATGCAGGGGCGTCAGAGTTGACAAAAAGGCCTGAAGCGCTTGCCTCCGCCCTTAGAAAAATATCGCAAAAACCAAACGTAGGAACCGTAAAAAGAAAAGATGTGGCACAACTTTTTATCGAAAATCCGAAGGAAGAAAAGAAAGATCCATTTTCCTTTTTTAAGGAACTCTTTGCCACGCATCCACCCATTGAAAAAAGAATTGCCGTTTTGGAGCAGTTTTAAAGGTTATGATTAGCATTTGAGTAAAAAACCGGCAAAAAAACAGTATAAAAACTGTAAAAACTGCACAAAATTTCTCCTATGTGAGCTTTGTTAATTCACAAACGTTATTGCTTTTCCGCTTTTTCCGGCCCTGCCGGTTCGACCTATCCTATGAATGTAACTTTCCATATTATTAGGTTGCTGGTAATTGATAACATGTGACACTTGTGAAATATCAAGGCCCCTGGAAGCCACATCAGTAGCTACAAGCACTTGTATGCTTTGCTTTTTAAAAGAATTCAGGGCCTTTGACCTGTAATTCTGTGACTTGTCGCTATGTATCTCATCGGCTTTTACTCCTGATTGACGCAGATGCTTGCATATCCGGCTAACCCAGCGTTTGGTTTCAGCAAAAACTAACACTTTTTCAAATGATTCATCACGAACCATATCAAGCAATATTTCTAATTTTTTGTCACCCTCCTTTATTCTCACAATATCCTGGTCCACAGTGTCAACGGTAGAAATACCATTACTAACTTTTATCTCAACAAGATCTGTTGCCAGCTTGTCTATTATTTGCTTCTGACTGTTATCATTAGTTGCAGCAAATAGGATTGTCTGCCGGCGGTTAACCATACCATCCACGAGTTGATTTATTTCCTGCGAAAAACCCATGTCGAGGAGCCTGTCAAATTCATCAAGCACAATAGTGTTGAAATCTTTAAGTTTAATAGCACCCTGGCGAACCATATCGTTTAACCTTCCGGGAGTACCTATAATAAAGTGGCTTGGTTTTTTCAGTTTTCTCACATCAGCATAAACACTTGTGCCACCAATTAAGCAATTGCTGTAAAGTTTTAACCCCGCGGCAATACTATTAAATTCGTTATTGGTTTGTACAGCCAACTCTCTTGTTGGTGCAACAACCAGAACTTGTGATGCCGGCTTTTCATTTATCAGTTTATTTATCAAGGGTATCAGAAATGCCCCCGTCTTGCCTGTTCCTGTATGTGCAATACCAATTAAATTTCTTCCTTCCATTAACGGTTCAAGAGTATTGTCCTGAATTTGAGTGGGCATTTCATAACCCTTTTTAATCAAATTATTAATGATGCCTTTGTTGACAGGTAATTTAGTTATCAAACGAGTGGCAACATATTTTGTATCCTCAGTTGAAGTTGCTTTTTTTATAAAAACTGAGGGGTCAATAGTTTTTGAAGACTTTTTAAACCTGTTTTGTCTTCCCTGGCTAAAAGAATTCTTGCGACTAAAATTTTGCTGATTTTTTTTGTTTTGTGTTCTTGTCTTGTTCATAAATTTAAAATAGTTAATGCCTTATGAAAACATTAACCATTATCTGTTCAATAGGCTTAATGCTTATCGGGCGTAAAAATAATTCAGCTTAATTTAGTGAGTTAGAAAGGAATCGTTTGATGAATATACCACGGCGATAAAAACTTGCTATACAGATCTATATTATGCTAAAAACAGATGCAAAGATAATCTTTATTTTTATACTTGCTAATAGTTTTGATTATTTTTTTAAGCTACCGTCCAATTCACCTATATTTTTGATTAACAACAACTAACAAAGCATTTATGCAAAAAGGCTTGAAGTTTATAGTTTAGTATCTCATTACTCAGCAAACTTTATTACCTTAGTAGCACTTGCGTAACATTCGAAAACAAACCTTATTACCTGCTTTAGCGTTAATTAAAATAATAAGGCAATAAGGTTTGTATTTATATTGTTTTTAAGACAAACCCCGGGCGTTGTTGTTGCAGGCTATCAGTTGCATGATAATCATCAACCGGCAATTTGAGCAAATTTGAGTTCACCCCCGTTGGGTATTTGTTCATCCAATATATTGTTCTTTGATTTGAAGATTATACTACGGTTGAATATATTGAAAAAAAATTATTCATAAAACCAAAATGGTTTTCCTTTATATTTGCAGTAGAAGATTTTAAATTGCATTCAAAATGAGCCACAAAAAACTAACACGGTCAGATGACAGGGTTATTGCCGGTGTATGCGGAGGTATTGCCGAGTATTTTGGGTGGGATCTAACCCTTGTAAGGGTGCTATACATATTGATTACTATTTTCAGTGCTGCTTTTCCGGGTATTCTTGTTTATATTATACTTTGGATAGTAATGCCTTCATCCACCTATAGTGATTTATAGGCTAAAATCCTGTTGCATTGGAGATTCATATCATTGTAAAAGTATAGTACAGGGGAGGGTACTTCCAATCTTCAATCTTCAATCTTCAATCTTCAATCTTCAATCTTCAATCTTCCATCCTTAATAATTTTCTGCCTCGACAATATTATAAGCATATTTATCAATATTATTACAACAAAGCCAAAATGTATCTGGTCAAAGTTATATCCCTGTCCCAGGAAAAAGCTATAGACCACCGGGCCTAAAGCGGTACTCAGTACCATTACAAAAGTAAACAAACTTCTTACGGTTCCAAGGCTTTTTGTCCCAAAAGTTTCGGCATAAAGAGCCGACATTATGGGTGAGTTAAGCCCTCCTGTTATTCCGACTATCATCCAGTATATAGGTGTAATGACAGGGTTGGTGCTTACCGATAAGAGTAGAATACCCAATGCTAAAGGCAGCAATATAAATGGAAATAACCTGCGGGCAGAGTACTTGTCGATCATAGGGCCGGCAAGCAATGAAGTTAAAGATGATGTAACAGCGAATCCTATAATGCTTCCTGCCATCCACTCCATTGACCAGCCTTTAAAATCGGCAATATATGTCTGGAAGAAGAAAAGTGTGGTTTGCAAGAACCCAACCAGGAAAACTGTAGGGGCAAAAAGGTAAAACCAGGGTGTTAGCAATACTTCCCGCTGCTTCCACATTTTTCCTTCAGCTTCTTTGGTGCGTGCTTTATTGCTGTCTTCTGCACTTGCTCCTTCTTTGATTTTTTCATGCGACATTCCTTTAAGCAAAAACAATGACAAAGGCAGCAATATAAGAGCTACTATTACAGCGCTAATTCCCAGGGTTTCGCGCCAGCCGAGAACCCCTATGCCAATGGCTACGAGTACCGGAAATACTGCCTCTCCCGCAGGAAAACCCAGAAAAGAAATGCTCAAAGCTTTACCCCTGAGCTTGATAAAGTACCGCGACATAGTAGTTGCAGCAGTATGCATACACAAACCCTGCCCAAAAAACCTTAAAGTATATACACCTGCAAACAAAACAGCCAGGTGCCATGAAAAAGCAGTTATCAAACAGGCTGCTATCAACCCTAAAACCACAAACAATGTAAACCGCTTTAAAGGTACATGATCTATCTTTTTGCCTGCAAAAACAAGCGTTGCTGCACTCAGTAATGTAGCTACAGCATACAATCCGCTAAAAAAACCGGTGGTTATGTCAAAATACTCAACAAAAGAAGGAATATATAAAGATACTACGAATGTTTGCCCGAAACTGCTGAAAAAAACCATCAGCATACCGAATATCAATATCCTGGTGTTAGCCCTGAATAATTGCAAATAATTCATATAATATTTTATTTGTATAAAAAGTGTTTCAAATTCTTATTTTTAATTATTTAATACCGGGTAATGATTAACAGATAACTAACATGCTAAGTTCATTATCTTTTGAGAAAATTTGGCAAATAGGGGATATCTTCGCCAAAAATTAAAAAAGCATTTTATTTTGTGCAAAGATATTATATTGGATTGAAATTAAAACCCGGTTTTAATTTGCGGGATTAAAATTCAAGTCAAAATTATTTCGCTAATTTTGCAGATAAGCCAATTATTAAAACATATTAACTATTCACAATGGTAGAAGTTAAGGATCTGGCAATTACTTTTTCGGGCAAGACCATTATTGGCGGATTGACTTTTCGTTTACCTGACGGATGCAAGGCTACACTTAAAGGGCCTTCGGGTTCGGGAAAAAGTTCTGTATTAATGGCACTTATGGGGTTTGTAAAACCTTCGGGTGGTGTTATAAGAATAAATAGCAGTGAGTTAAACGATTCAACCATAAAACAGGTACGTTCTATAACAGCCTGGGTTCCGCAAGAGTTTGGTTTTAACCTGGAATATGCCCGTGAGTTGCTTTTATTGCCTTTTAACTTTAAGCTGAATAAAAACTGTCAACCTTCACAGGAAGAAATTAGCGGGATGTTGTATGAATTTGGTTTATCACCGGAAATCATTGATAAGCCGTTAAAGAACCTGTCTGGTGGTGAAAAGCAACGCATATCACTTTGTTCGGCATTGCTTCAAAAGAAGCCATTGTTATTGCTGGATGAGCCAACTTCATCATTAGATCTAAATACTAAGAAGATAGTTACAAAGATGTTTACGCAAAATAACGGCTTGACGGTATTATCAGCATCTCATGATGATTATTGGGCTGAGCATAACGACCAGGTTATTGACATAACCGCATATCATTAAAAACAATAAAAACATTTCATGTAATTATGGATACTTATGATATAAGTTGGGCGAATTTATTTTTAGGATATATTATGTTAATTATTCCTATATCAATACTTTATTGGTTTCAGACGGGTATAGTGAGGCAGGTATTTATTTCGGTCGGAAGAATGACACTTCAGTTATTTTTGGTTGGGCTTTACCTGGAGTTTATTTTCAATCTGAACAGTATGTGGGTTAATATAGCATGGGTAGTGATAATGATATTTGTAGCCACTTTTGTTACTATTCAACGGAGCGAACTTAACAGAAAAGTTTTTTTTATACCTGTTTTGATGGCTATTTTCGTAAGTATTATAATTATTGATGCATTTTTTATAGGGCTTGTAATAAGGAGTGAATATTTTTTTGATGCCCGCTTTTTTATTCCTATTTCGGGTATGGTTATCGGTAATTGTATGGAGAGAAACATAATAGCTATGAACACTTATTACCGGTCAATAACCCGCGAATCATTAATGTATAAATACTATCTTGCCAATGGTGCTACGCGCACTGAAGCTTTGCAGCCATATATAAAAGAAGCTTTGAAAGCCAGTTTTAATCCAATATTAGCTAATATGGCAGTAATTGGTTTAATAGCTCTTCCCGGGGTAATGACCGGGCAGATACTGGGAGGGAGCAGTCCGAATATAGCAGTAAGATACCAAATAATGCTTTTGATATCTATTTTTATAGGCACAATGATCACAATAATTTTAACAATATTGATGGGCAATAAATATATGTTTGATGATATGGATAATCTTAAATCATTTCAAAAAGAACCAAAAAGGAATAAAAGTTAAACCGGTTGACTGTTTTTGATTAATGGTAAAGAAAAAGTGAAAACCGATCCTTTGTTTTTCTTACTTACAAAACTTATTTCACCATGTTGTTTTTCTACAAACTCTTTGCAAAGTAGCAGTCCTATGCCGCTTCCGGTTTCATCGGCTGTTCCGTGGGTGCTAATCTGGTATTCTTGATTCAGCAATTTATCTTGTTGATCTTTATCTATACCAATTCCGTTATCCCTAACTGAGATATATGCCTGATCTTCATTCGTTTCACTATAGAGTTTAATTTTACCCTTTGAATCAGTGAATTTAATAGCATTGGATAAAAGATTTCGTATTACCGTATCTGTCATGTTTTGGTCTGCCCACACAGTTAAGTTTGAGTTAATATTGTTTTCTATTGATATTTGTTTTTCTTTTGCTTTTGGTAAAAACAGGTCTATATTATCATTAACTATTTTGCCCAGGTCGATGTGCTGTGGATTATATTCTATTTTGCCTGTTTGTGAGCGTGACCAATACAAAAGATTTTCCAACAAATCATTTATATTGGCTACGGCTTTATCAAGATCAAGTGTTAGTTCTTTCAATTCTTCCTTGTCCATATCATCGATATCTCTTTTTAGCATTCTTGAAAAACTAACAATTGCTGCAAAAGGATTACGCAGGTCATGAGAGATTATTGAAAAAAGCTTGTCTTTGGCAGCGTTTGCTTTAATAAGGTGTTTTTCAGACTCTAACAGGTTTTTATTGGCCTGGTTCAATTGTTGATTAAGGTCGTCTACCTTCTTTTTTTGTTCAAGGAGTATTTTATTGAGATTTATAAGTTCTTTATTATTTTGGCTGATATCTTCTTTTCGTTTTTGGAGCAACTTATTGGTTTTATTTATCACAAGATACCGGTTATAGAGTAATAACAACAACACAACAATGAGGATTACCCCGGCGATCAGAAAATTTTTCAACAATCGCTGTTTTTCATAGTTTAATTCATTTATCCTGGCTGATTTTTTATACAGTTCTAATTCTTGTTTTTCTCTTTCTCTGTCAAACATCATCTGAAGCTCGTATATTCTTTGCTTACTTTCCTTACTATAAATGCTGTCTGTCAAGCTATTGTATTTTTTCTGAAAGGTATATGCCTTTAAATAATTACTTTTTTCTTCATTTAATTTGGCCAGGTTTTCATAATATTTGGTAATCATACGTGTTAAACCAATTCTTTGGGCTATATCATAACTCTGGCGAAAATGGTATTCTGCTTCAGATGTATTTTTTTTGCCAAGGAAAGCCTGTCCGATACGGTTATGTGTTTTTGAAATTCCTGCCTGATCATTTGTTTTTTTATAGAATGTTAAAGCAGAATCAAGATGTTTCAGGGCATTATCATAATCATTTTTTAAAATAAGCAATTTCCCTATATATCCTATGGTAGAAGCTATATCTCTTGTAGCTTCGAGTTCGTAACGTATTTCATAAGCTTTTTGAAAGTAATCGGAGGCTTTATCTAAGTTGCCTTTTTTTTTGTGAATAATACCGAGGTTATTATAAGAATATCCCAAACCATGCATATCACCCGACTTTTTTTTATAATCAAGGGATAAACTGTGGTATTGTTCAGCTAGTTCTAATTCTTTCCTGTTTTGATAAATGGCGCCGATATTATTATAAATGGCACCTTTTCCAACTATATTATCTTTAGCTTCAAAAATTCTTAAGGCATCAAAATAATATTCAATTGCTTTTTCATAATAACTTTGGGTGCTGTATAACAATCCTAAATTTGTGAGCGAGTTGGCATAGCCTATACTATCATTGTTTTCGAGGTGCAAGTTTTTGGCTTTAAGAAAATAGTCCATTGAATTAACATATTCACCCATTCGATAATAAATATTACCAACACCATTAAGAGCGAGGGCTTTTTTGTTGTCCAATCTCAAATCCTGTGCTTTAATTATTGCGGTTTTGCCGTAGCCGATTGCGGCATTTGGGTCTTTTGACCTTAAGTGGTAGCACAACCTGATCTTAGCATCCAGCCTGGTTGTATCGTGAATATTAGGCTTTTCAAGCAGTGCTTTAAGACTGTCGCTAACCGAATTATTATTATTATTATTATTATTATTATTTGCCCCTGGTTTAAAACCTGCAATCATGAGGGGGATCGCAATCAAAAATAATATAATTCGGCCTTTTTTATTAAACATTATTTAATTCGATATGTATTATGAATAAATACAAGGAATGATCCTTAATAATTTAGATGTTTTTAAAGTATGTAAACGAATGAAAATAAATATAGTTGCATTTGATTTATAAAAACGGTTTATTAATCCCTAAAAATAATTAGTCGAAAAAAGGTCTGTTTTTACAAAACATACAAAAATAAAAAATTTTATGAATAAAAGTGAATTATTTTCAACAAATAGTATTGTTTTTTCAATTAAAATAAAAACATAAAATTATTAAATTGGCAATTAAACTTTATAATTTTAGTATTTTATTAACAATCGTCGTATATTAATAATAAAAATATGCTTTTATAAGATAAACTTAAAAATTGCTATTAAATTATATAAAAAATGTCAAAAACAAAAAACATTTTGATAAGTTGCTTTTTGACCTGTTTTCCGCATTGCAACACCCTAAAAATTTTTTAGCACAATTTCATATAGCTGATTCTGCACAATAATTTTTTATTTTGTTTTTTAAAAAAAACTTTAAACTTTTTTCTCATATAAAACCAACCTATTATAATTGAAAATAAAAATCCCATACAACAATTGTTATTGTTGCTAAAAAATGCGGCAATAATCTGTAATTAAATCAATTAAGCAAA
>PUKZ01000019.1 GCA_003550725.1 Bacteroidales bacterium
ATACGACACCGAACGAGATCTCCGGCGCAACGGGGATCGATTCGGGACCGCTCTCGAAGTACCTACAGACACTTCGCCGACTACGGCTCATCGAACGAGATGTCCCAGTCACGGCCTCAGGGAAGAAGTCAAAACGGTCACGGTACCGGGTTGCAGACGAGTTCCTTCGGTTCTGGTTTCGGTACGTCGAGCCGCATCGATCCAGTATCGAGGAAGCACCGGAGATCGTGTACGACGGGACGATTGAGCCGGACCTCCCAACGCACGTCGCAACCACGTTCGAGGACGTGTGCCAAGAAGCCGTCTGGGAAGGGATTCGACGCGGCACGTTCGACTCATACTCGGAGGTCGGTCGCTGGTGGTACGGAGAGGAAGAGGTCGACATCGTCGGGCTGGCTCCGAACGATAACCGAGTTCTCCTCGCCGAATGTAAGTGGACGACTGATCCAGTTGGGGAAGACCTCGTCGAGAGTCTGCGAGCAAAGGCGGAGCACGTCCGGTGGGGGCCGGCGGATCGAGACGAGCAGTTCGCCCTGTTCTCGAAAAACGGGTTCGTCGATGGGCTCGAAGAGCAACTCGACGACTCCTGGTCCCTGTTCAGCGTAACGGATATCGACGATCTCCTCACGCCGGAGTGAGCGCTCCTGTCCCCGGATCATAGAGAATGTCCGGTTGAGTCGTTTTGAGTTCGTGTTGTTTTCCGGATTCCGCACATCCTCGGCCGTGTGGTAGCATTACAAAGGTTTCATCGAGGAAGGGAGGGATAGCCGGTGGTGCGCGCGGTGGGTTGAGCGATTCACTGTCTTTTCGCAGGTGAAGTGGTATCTATATTGTCACTATCGGCGATATGGTCGTGCTGTCAGTCGGGCAGGCATGCTGTCAGTCCGAATTTCGGCTTCTAACGGCCTGAGGAGTTAGAAATCGGGGGCTAACTTTTATACATACCCACGGGTTTTGCCGGTGTGCATGCAGCGAGTCATCGACCGCAAGCTGTACGATACAGACCAAGCCGAACAGATCGCTAGGTACGCACCGCTGACCGACAGGGGCGATTTTAACTACCTGATCGAAACCCTGTACAAGACCGCCGACGGCGAGTATTTCCTTCACGGCGACGGCGGTGCAGCCACGAAATGGGCAGAAAAATCAGCAATCAGCCCACACCTGGCGAAGAGATCCGGCTGTTGACCGACGAAGAAGCGCTGGACTGGTGTGAAGAGCGAGCGATTGACGGCGAGATCGTCGTCGACGAGTCCGGCCACCTAGTCGAAACGTAGCTCCAGAAGCCGCCTCGGAAGCCCATAACCCGGTAAGTGGGCGGCGTACTTCGGATCGTTCCCGGAGCGAGGCTTATGCCAGAATCCAGGCGTATCAATCGTCTTTATCGACGAGGGACGAAGTGCGACACGCGCACGTACCATCCGACCCCCGAACCATCCGTAGGATCGAGTGGCGGGAGAGACGAATTATCGATCACACCGGTGGGGTTAGAAGCCCGTCGACGTGAGCAGATCGAAGAGGTCATCGAACGGCTCACCGGTGACGACCACGACCACCCACCACCATTCTCCGAATCAGAGCTCTATCGGACAGCCGCAGATGTCGGGATTCCAGTCTGGGAACCAGAGGTGAAGAAGTGTTTCACTGGCCGGATACTCGACGAACTCAACTACGAGCGAGACCCAGTCGCCCAAACGTTCGTACCGATAGTCGGAAAGGGCTTGGTCGAGACCATCAAAACTGTCGCCGAGACTGTCGTTCCGGCTCTGAATTCAGAACTCTCACAGTCGCTTCGGAGGCGGCTCGAAGACTGGTGTGAGTTACACGGCTTCGATTCACTGGAACACACAGCCGTTCAGACGATTATTGTACGCCAGGCACTCCTGAGTATCCTCCTGCAGGCAGCACTCTACGAGCGACAGCGGAAGCAGCACGCGTGGCCACAGCTGGACACTAATCCGCAGACCACACTTCGCCAAATCGAGGAACGAACAGGGCACTCCGGATTCAAAGCGTGTGTGCTTGACGACGTTGTGCAGCTATTCGAGGCGACGGATCTGGAAGCGGTACTCGGCGAACGTCACAGATTGTTGTATTCGAGCCAGCCCACTGAGGCTATCGGGAGACTCTATGAAGCGCTACTCCCAAGCGAGTACCGCAGGACGATCGGTCAACACAGAACCCCACCAGAAATTGGGAATCTAATGCAGACGTGGGCGACCAGCGGTGGAGACGCCGTCCTCGATCCGGGCATGGGTGCCGGTGGCTTGTCGACGCCGTTCCATCCACGGTGGGGTGTGAGCACTGACCCAGGAGACGTCACGGGAATCGATCGGAGTCCAATCGCCGCCCGTATGGGCATCACAGCGCAGATACTGGCCCGGCAAGCGACGACCACCCAACTGACGGACTTCCTCGATCTCAGCCTGGAGGAGTTGGATTACGACCCGGACGCGGTGGTGTGTAACCCGCCGTATACACGATACCAGGAACTCTCCACAGAGTACAGAACCGAACGCAACACCCAAGCCGAAGACCGAACAGGATTAGAGATCCCCGGCACCTCGCCGCTGTATGCGTACTTCCTGTACCACTTGCGGCAGTTCCTCGACCCCGGGGATCGGGCGGCAGTCATCGTCCCGCACGTCTTCCTGGCTCGGGACTACGGAACGCCACTCAAGCAATTTCTGTTGCGGGAGTTCCACGTGAGAGCGCTCCTGCTGTCTGATCCAAACACCGAGTCGGCATTCGAGAACGCGCAGATGACCGAGTTGATTCTATTTCTCGAAGCACGGAAAGAGAGCGAGGAGACGAGTGTGACGCGGTTCATTCGCGTCGACGAGAAGCAGGATGTCCCGACCCTCGTCGACGCAATCCGCAACGGCGGGGAAGGGAAAACGGACCGGGGAGCCATTCACTGCTTCAAACAGGTGGACTTAGATCCCGAGCAGAAGTGGGACCGCTTGTTCGACTCGATTGACGTTGAAACGTCCCCTCGTCTCACGCCGCTCTCGGAACTCGCAGACGTCCGCCGCGGGTTACAGACCGGCGAGAACGATTTCTTTTGCCTCACCCAAGAGACCGTCGACGCGTGGGGAATCGAGCCGCGATTCCTCGAACAGATGGTTCCGAAGCCGGAGTACGTTGAGGGGTACGATATCCGTTCAGACGACTGGGAACATCACCGTGATAACGACCGGCCTACCCGGCTGCTATACCATACCGATCCCGTCGAGGGAGTGCCTGCAACGACCTATGATGAGGAGGCTGGCCGCGCGGAGTGGCGTGAAGCTGTAACAACAGAAGAACCAGCGTTCTCGGTAGTGGAGTATCTACGTCACGGCTTACCTGAGCACAAAACGCTCTCGACACGGGCAACCGTCCACCGTCGGGAGCCTTGGTACTGTGTTGAGCGCGGTGCTGTCGCGCCGATACTGATAGAATCGATGAGCCGGTCGGGAATCCGCTTCCTGCTCAACGAAACCAACGCGCGACACCTGAACAATTATTACGGGATCTACCCTGATCCGGCGATCGGACAGACCGGGAAGAAAGCGCTCTTGGCGTATCTGAACTCCACTCTCGTCGACGAAGTCGTCTCCCAAGAGCAACATACATTGTCAGGCGGATTGAAGAAACTCGAACCAGGAGACGTGAAAGACATCCCGGTCATCGATCCGCGAGAGTTCCCTGATACTGTTGTCTCCACGCTCGCTGACTCTTTCGACGACCTTCGGGAAGCCGCACGACGTAACGAGGATGAGGAGCCCATCACCAGTCGAATCGATTCAGTACTCGAACAGGAATTGTAGCAAGCATCGCTCTATCCTGTGACTCACATCACCCCGTACTGAGACTTCAATGACTCATACTCGGCCGGGTCTGGAAGCACTGTCTCACGGCTGTCTCGTTGTTCAACCTCACCGTTGAGAAACGCGTACATATCCAATATTGTGGGTTCTAAACCGTACCACGGTGCAGTATTGCGCAGATCATTCTCGTGGATGTCCGCGTGTTCGATGAGGAGGAGCGCGTAGCTCACTCGTCTTGATCCGGTATCGGCCACGAGACTGTGACAGACGACCTGGGCAGGAGTGAGATTCTCGCCCGGTGCGTACCAGAAAGCGGGTTCACCGGCCAGAAAGAACTGCAGGTCGAATGCGGCGAACCGCGCAAGTCCAGTCATCTCCCACTCATCAGCGGCTTGGAGAGCCGCGGTGTCGTCTTTGGTGTGGACGTGGACGAGTGCCCGCTCGGGGTCGAACCACTCGACTGTTGCACTTGGCGCGAGACGCCGGACACGAGTGCGGTGCTCGTGGAGAATAACGGCTTCTGCGAAGTCGTGTAACGGTTGGAGGCCGGGGACGAGCGCATACTCCGGTCCGGATGGGGAGAGCATTGCGCGATTTTTCAACGGATCCAGCGCGTTGTGGACTGCCTGTCGGGTGATCCCTAGCCGGTCAGCGATTGTTCTTGCGCGCCAAGGTTTGTCCAGAAACCAGCAGATACGTATCGTCGCTGGTGAGAGCAGGTTGGGCCACTCAACGTGGCCTAATTTTGAGAGTAGATTTCGGTACGCTTCGATCACGGGATGGCTAGTAACGCGCAGAAGCCGTTGATTGTGATGGCCTCTGGATTCGTCGATGAGTCCTGCGGTGTGTAGCTCGTCAGCCGTCCGGTAGATCTGCGAAGTGCTGAGCCCCGTTTCGTCTGCGAGCTCGTGCACGGTCGCTTCGCGCCCACGGTGAAGGGCGTCGACGAGTTCGATTCCCGCGTTCGTAAGCACTGCTGTTAAACAAAATAGTGAATCAATAATAAGTGTTGTTGAGTATTTATTTACGGTGGCCTACTCCGATCAGTCGTTCGGTCGAACAGGCGGTGATGGTTTTCGAGCCACTCGACCTCGTGGTACGTCACGTCATCCTGGATGTCGTATTCTAGCGGAAGCGGATTCGAGGGGCGATTCGTGTAGGTGAGATTGATTTCGATACAGCGACCATGCTCTGAGACGCAATCGAATCCATCGTCACAAGCATACACGACGCTGAACCACCGGATTTGGAACCCGAAGTGATCGCAAACATCTCTGACGACTGCCGCATCACAATAGGGCGTATGAACCCACAACTCGCCGCCAGCGTACGCCTGATCCTTGACGCACCAAACTTCATCGAGTGACCGGAGAAATTCCGCTGCGCGATTGTAGTGCGCCTCAGTCAGGCGTTCCCACCAGTAGTATCGCTCGACCTGATCGACGAGCAACTGGAGGCAGTCGCTACACACATCGTACTCAGAGTCACCAAGCGAGACATCGTGGAGTTCGGCATAGTGCGTGGTGTCGCACGCATCACACGCCAGGATGGAGCTTGTCTCCCGACACGAAGAACAGTCGGTAGGGTCAATCGGTTGAGGAGGCGCGTCGCTACACTCTGTCTGTTCAGACTTGCCTGCGTCAGTATTCTCGGTCATTGGTCTCTAACCGAGAACCATCAGTCACACTCTGTGACTGGGTCCCCGGCTAGAACTCGACCGACGGTAGACCAACCATCTGTTCTAAC
>PUKZ01000073.1 GCA_003550725.1 Bacteroidales bacterium
GATATTTTACTGTAGAAGATGAAGTTACCGTGGAAGATGATATTACAGTAGAAGTTACTATGTTTGAAAAATACACAGTTACCTTCGAAATTGATGATGAACACGGTAATGAAATAACAGAAGCGACTGTTACTTTCGATGGCGAACAAAATGAACCAGGCGACTATGTATTCGAAAATATTGAAGACGGAACCTTCGAATACAAGGTGGAAAAAGACGGATACTTTACAACCGAAGATGAAGTGACAATAGAAGGTGACGCCACTGTAGAAGCAACGCTGGACGGATCATATGTAATTACTTTTAATGTAGAAGACGCCTATGGGAATAACGTCGAAAATGCCATTATCACTTTTGATGGTGTTCAGCAAGAACCCGGAGATTATGTGATCGAAGAAATAAAATCAGGAACATACGAATACAAAGTGGAAAAAGACGGATACTATGTGTTTGAAAGCGACCTTACAATTAATAGTAATTATATTGTCAGGGTAATTCTAGAACCTGACGGAACTTACATAGATGGACAGGAAGATGCCGAATTATCAATTTTCCCTAACCCAACCCGCAACAAGTTTAACGTTGAATCAAATGAAAAGATAAAAAAAATAAGACTTATTGACTTAAGCGGACAAGTAATCACAGATATTGTCGTAGATGATTTAACCTCAGTGATAAACGTTAGTGGATTTAGACCCGGGGTTTACTTTATGGAAATTCACACCAAAGAAAATGTAATAACCAAGCGTGTTCAAATATCTCAATAAAATAAAATCCTGATATTTTATTTTGTAAAAAAGGGAAGGCCGAAAAACCTTCCCTTTTTATTAATTAAAACCAAAAAAACATAAATACTTAACAACTTAAATTAACCGGAAATAAACTATAACACTATAAATAAGTCTACTAAAAGTAATCTCAAATCTAATGCAGCCCTTTTTTATTGGCAACAAATTTTATACCTTTATAGGTTAAAATAACTGAATTTCAGCAATCTCTTAAAAATTCAGTTTAAAATCATACGATATAATTACACACTCTTTCTATAAGAAAATTTTTAACAAACACTATGAACATAATCAAAAAACTGTTATCAATTTTTACCATTTTTACCTTAAGCTTAAATACCGGCATAAATGCACAAAGTATTGATTATTATACTGAAAATAATACAAATAATAATCAAAATTACCGGGAGCAAATTGGTAATTTATCACATTATGATTTAAAAAATTTGCCGGAAGAAACATATCATCCCGGAAAATTGCGGATAAAATTCAGCCGGGATTTTGAAGAAAGTCTTAAGAGTATTGATTTTAAACTCAATGATAATAACCAAATCAAAACTGGTATTGCTGATTTGGACAAGCTTAATAAAACTTATGAAGTATATGAATATACTCCGTTATTAGAAGAGCTTTATATGTTGTCGGAAGCATCGCATAAATACAAGGAAAGGCACAAATCATGGGGTTTTCATCTTTGGTATGATCTTAAACTTGATAACAGGGCTGATATAATTGAAGCTATAATTAACTTTGAGAAACTAAAAGAAGTAAAAATTGCAGAGCCAGCTTTTATCAAAAAGCTTATAGAGCCCGTAGACAGCAGGCCTGTTAAAGATAATATCAGGGGTTCCGGTTGGAAACCCAATGATCCTTATTATGCAAATCAACAATGGCACTTCAATAACACCGGGCAACTTGGTGGCACACCCGGGTGGGATTGCAATGCGGAGGCTGCCTGGAATCTTGAAAAAGGAGACACAAATGTAGTAGTAGCTATTATTGATAGGGGTATGGAATACTATCATGATGATTTGGAGGGTAATATGTGGGAAGATATTGGGCCACATGGTACAAATACCATGCCGGGAAGTCATGGTACACACGTTGGCGGAACAGTAGCTGCCGTTACAAACAATGACCTGGGAGTTGCCGGTTTAGCCGGAGGTAGCGGTTCTGAAGACGGTGTCAGGCTTATGACAATAACCGCTTTAGGAGCGGGGTCAGTTGATATGGTAACGGCATTTACTTATGCTGCAGACAATGGAGCTGCAATAACTCAGAATAGCTGGAGCTATGGACCAGAAGGTACCCTACCCTCTTCTGTGGCAGATGCCATTGACTATTTTAATGAAAACGGAGGTGGTGATGCAATGGATGGAGGAATAACCATCTGTGCAGCAGGAAATTACAGCTCCACCGGACTTATTTACCCGGCAGCTTATGAAGGAGCAATGGCTGTGGCAGCACATGACAATAATGGTAATAAATCAGAATTTTCCAGCTACGGATCATGGGTTGATATTATAGCTCCGGGAACACATGTTATATCCACAGAAATAGGCAATACATATTCGGTCAAATCAGGAACTTCAATGGCTACTCCGCATGTGTCAGGTGTAGCAGCTCTAGTTATTTCTAATGCCTACGGCGATATAACAAACGATGAATTATGGGATATATTAGTAGATAGCGCTAATGATGATATATACCAGGTAAATCCCAATTATACCGGACAGCTCGGAAGTGGCAGACTTGATGCATATGCTGCGCTTAGAAAACTTGGACCCATGGTTACTTTTGAAATTGAAGATGAAAACGAAAACCAGATTGACAGTGCAATTATTACTCTAAATGGTAAAACAAATCAACCTGGTGATTATATATTCACAAATATTGAAAAAGGAACATATGATTACAAAATCGTAAAGAAGGGATATTTTACAGTGGAAGACGAAGTTACCGTAGAGGATGATAATACGACAGTAGAAGTAACAATGTTTGAAAAATACACTGTTACCTTCGAAATTGATGATGAACACGGTAATGAAATAACAAAGGCTGTTGTTACTTTAGATGGCGAAAAAAATGAGCCCGGCGACTATGTTTTCGAAAATATGGAAGACGGAACCTTCGATTACAAGATTGAAAAAGACGGATATTTCACTGCCGAAGATGAAGTGACAATAGAGGGCGATGCTACTGTAGAAGTAACCCTGGATGGATCATATACAGCAACTTTTGGTATTGAAGATATTTGGAGTAATGTAGTTGAGAATGCAACTGTTACTTTCGATGGCATAAAACAAGACCCTGGCGAGTATGTATTTAAAGAAATAAAAACAGGAACATACGAATACAAAGTGGAAAAAGACGGATACTATGTCTTTGAAAACAACCTTACAATTAATAGTAATTATGTTGTCAGGGTAATTCTGGAACCCGACGGAACCTACATAGATGGACACGAAGATGCCAAATTATCAATTTTCCCTAACCCAACCCGCAACAAGTTTAACGTTGAATCAAATGAAAAGATAAAAAAAATAAGGCTTATTGACTTAAGCGGACAAGTAATCACAGAAATTGCCGTAGATGATTTAACCTCAGTGATCAACGTGAGCGGATTTAGACCGGGAATTTACTTTATGGAAATTCACACCAAAGAAAATGTAATAACCAAGCGTGTTCAAATATCTCAATAAAATTAAATCCTGATATTTTATTTTGTAAAAAAGGGAAGGCCGAAAAACCTTCCCTTTTTATTAATTAAAACCAAAAAAACATAAATACTTAACAACTTAAATTAACAGGAAATAATTTATAACACTATAAATAAGTCTACTAAAAGTAATCTTAAATCTAATGTAGCCGTTTAATAAAACTTTTTTTCTTGCTAACAAGTTTTATACCTTTGTAAGTTAAAATAACTGGATTAAGATAATCTGTTAAAAATTCAGTTTAAAAAATCATACAATAACATTAAACACTTTTTTATAATAAAAATTAAAAAACTGCTATGAACAAACTTAAAAAATTGTTATCAATTTTTGTCATTTTTACCTTAAGTTTAAACACCGGAATAAATGCACAAAATATTGATAATTATAATAAAAATAAAACAAATAATCAAAATGACCGGGAGCAAATTGGTAACTTATCACATTATGATTTAAAAAATTTGCCGGAAGAAACGTATCATCCCGGAAAATTGCGGATAAAATTCAGCCAGGATTTTGAAGAAAGTCTTAAGAGTATTGATTTTAAACTCAGTGATAATAATCAAATAAAAACAGGTATTGCTGATTTGGACAAGCTTAATAAAACTTATGGAGTAAATGAATATACTCCGTTATTGGAAGAGCTTTATATGTTGTCGGAAGCATCGCATAAATACAAGGAAAGGCACAAATCATGGGGTTTTCATCTTTGGTATGATCTTAAACTTGATAATAGGGCTGATATAATTGAAGCTATAATTAACTTTGAGAACCTAAAAGAAGTAAAAATTGCAGAGCCAGCTTTTATCAAAAAGCTTATAGAGCCTGTAGACAGCAGGCCTGTTAAAGATAATGACAGAGGTTCCGGTTGGACACCCAACGATCCTATGTATGATCAACAATGGAACTTCAATAACACCGGGCAACATGGTGGCACACCAGGGTGGGATTGCAATGCGGAGGCTGCCTGGAATCTTGAAAAAGGAGACACAAATGTAATAGTAGCCATTATTGATGAGGGTATGGAATTTTATCATGAAGATTTGGAGGGGAATATGTGGAAAGATATTGGACCACAAGGAACAAATCCCCCACCCGGAACTCATGGCACACACGTTGGCGGAATAGTAGCTGCCGTCTCAAACAATAACACAGGAGTAGCAGGCTTAGCTGGTGGCAGTGGCAACAATGACGGTGCCAGGCTTATGACAATACATGCTATAGGATCAGGGTCAGTTGGTATGGTAACGGCATTTACTTATGCTGCAGACAATGGAGCTGCAATAACCCAGAATAGCTGGAGCTATGGACCAGGAGGTACCCTACCCTCATCTGTGGCAGATGCCATTGACTATTTTAATGCAAACGGAGGTGGCGATGTAATGGATGGAGGAATAACTATTTTTGCAGCAGGAAATTACAACTCAACCGGACTTATCTACCCTGCAGCTTATGAAGAGACAATGGCTGTAGCATCGCATGACAACAATGGTAATAAAGCAGGAACTTCCAGCTACGGATCATGGGTTGATATTATTGCTCCGGGAGCAGGTGTTAAATCTACAGACATAAACAATACATATATATTCCTTTCAGGAACTTCGATGGCTACTCCGCACGTGTCAGGCGCAGCAGCTTTAGTCATTTCTAGTGCCAACAGCGATATAACAAACAATGAATTATGGGATATATTAGTAGATAGCGCCAATGATGATATATACCAGGTAAACCCCAATTATACCGGACAGCTCGGAAGTGGCAGACTTGATGCATATGCTGCACTTAGAAAACTTGGACCCATGGTTACTTTTGAAATCGAAGATGAAAACGAAAATCCGATTGACAGTGCAATTATCACTCTAAATGGTGAAACAAATCAACCCGGTGATTATGTATTCACAAATATTGGAGAAGGAACATATGATTACAAAGTCGAAAAAGAGGGATATTTTACTGTAGAAGATGAAGTTACCGTGGAAGATGATATTACAGTAGAAGTTACTATGTTTGAAAAATACACAGTTACCTTCGAAATTGATGATGAAC
>PUKZ01000068.1 GCA_003550725.1 Bacteroidales bacterium
ATACTTACAGGCTTTAGTTTTGGTAAAAACACTTTTTTGAACCACTCTATTCCCTTTGATTTCAATAATATACGCTGAGTAATTACCCCGGCTACTAATGGCACAACGACAAATATAAGCACGCTGGCCGCTAGTGTGTCATAAGGCACTGACACGTCTGTAATACCAAGCAACAACCCAACGATTGGCACAAAAGCAACCAATACAATTAGATCATTTATTGATACCTGAACAAGAGTGTAATTGGGATCGCCATCGGTAAGGTAAGACCATACAAAAACCATAGCCGTGCAAGGGGCAGCTCCAAGAATAATCGCTCCGGCAATATACTCACCGGCCATAGCCGGGTCAATCCATGCAGCATATATCTTTGAGAAAAATATCCATGCAAAAAACGCCATCGTAAAAGGCTTGATAAGCCAGTTTATGATAAGAGTCCATACAACTCCCCTGGGCCTTTTTCCTATTTTTTTAATGCTGGTAAAATCAACCTGCAGCATCATTGGATAAATCATCAGCCATATCAAAATTGCAACAGGTATGTTAACCCTGGCAATCTCCAGACTGCTAATAACTTCGATTCTATCGCCTAAAAAATGGCCAATAGTTATACCCACTGCAATACCCAGTGCCACCCATATGGTCAGGTACTTTTCAAAAAGGCCAATCGTCTTTTTAGGCTTATCCGTCAACGTAACTTTTTTGAATTCTTTGCTCATGCTTTCTTGTTTTTTGATTTTAAATAGTTTGTAAATAGTTTAATTAATTATTATTTAGCGACGTTTTTCAGCACTTACAGTAATCGAAAAAATGCCTATACCATTTTCGGTATATCTTTGCATTTCATTATCATCAAAATAAAGCCGGAGAATATTCTCAGGGATTTCTATACTTCTTTCTTTGTGAATTATAATGTTTGCAAACCCTGTATTTTTAATTACATCAATATAATCATCCATTTGCATTGCACCTGATACACATCCGGCATACATTTCAGCGTCATGTTTGAGTTTATGCGGTAAGTCGCCTTTTATTACCACATCTGAAACACAAAAATGCCCACCTGGTTTTAATAGGCGCAGAATTTCAGAAAAAGCAGCATTTTTATCGGGCACAAGATTAATTACACAATTTGACAACACAACATCAAACATATTGTTTTCCATGGGCATTTGTTCAATGTCTCCCTTTATAAATTCTATGTTTTTATAACCTAGTTTTTCTGTGTTTTTTATAGCCTTACTAATCATTTCTTCAGAAAAATCAATCTCAATTATCTTACCTGAGTCACCAACAAAAGAACGGGCAACAAAACAATCATTACCTGCACCACTACCAAGATCAAGCACATACTGTCCTGGCTTTAACCCTGCAAACTCTGTAGGAATACCACAACCCAGTCCAAGGTCAGCATCAGCAATATAACCCTCAAGCTTCTCATAGTTTTCACTAAAAACAGTATAATCCATATCAGAACGGCAACCTGTTGTACAACAACAACCAAACCCTTCATTATTCTTAACCATCTCTGATTGCTGTGCTATACGACTGTATTTATCTTTTACAATTCTTTTAACTTCTTCTTTTTTCATGTGATTTGATAGTTTGCTTGTTAGTTTTTTTCCTGTAATTCATTCTTATATAATCCATAAAACTGTTCTTTAATCTCATCCCTAACTCTAATGTATTCACTGTGAATATATTCGTTTGATCCCTTTGCATATGTTGGATCATCAAAACCTATATGCAGGCGATGTTTTACTTTACCTAAAAATGCAGGGCAGTTTTCGTTAGCACCTCCGCATACAGTAATGACATAATCCCACTCTTCGTCCAGATAATTATCAACAGTATCAGATGTGTGGTGGCTAATGTCAACACCTATCTCTTTCATCACCTCAACAGCTTTTTGATTAAGTTTGCCGGTTGCTTCCGTGCCTGCAGAGCACACTGTTAAACGGTTATCAAAAGATTCTAAAAAACCGTGCGCCATCTGGCTACGACAGGAGTTTCCTATGCATAAAACAAGTATTTTCATATTTTGCTTAATTTTTATTTATAAATACTTATACTACATCAAAAATCTTCTTATAGCATTTATCTTCCTAAACCTTGGAGGTTTTAAAAACCTTCAAGGTTTTTTATTTTTTACCTATAACATTTCTCTTCATACATATAGGGGTACCTGAAATCTGTAGGTGGAAGGTATGTCTCTTTAATTGACCGTGGGCTGATCCATCTTAAAAGATTCAAATAACTTCCTGCTTTATCATTGGTGCCTGATTGTCTTGCACCGCCGAAGGGTTGTTGCCCTACTACTGAGCCTGTCGGTTTATCATTGAAGTAGAAATTGCCGGCAGCATAACGCAGCACCTGGCAAGCTTTTGTCCTTGCAGAAACATCCTTGCTGAATATAGAACCGGTTAGCCCGAATGGTGAAGTATTGTTGCATAGTTCGAGGGTTTTTTCATAATCCTCATCTTTATAAACATATATACTTACCACGGGGCCGAATATTTCTTCTTCCATAGTAACAAAGTGCGGGTCTTTCACTTCAATTACTGTAGGGTCTATAAAATACCCTTTTGTTTTATCACCGCCTCCTCCAAAAACAATTTCAGCATCATCTGAGTCTTTTGCTTTTTGAATATATCCCATTATTTTGTCATAAGCTTTTTCATCAATAACCGCATTAACAAAATTGCAGAAATCCATTACATCTCCTTTTTTGATTAACCGGATATTTTCTCCAATCTGACTTTTCAATTCTTCCCATAACGACTCCGGCACATATGCTCTCGAAGCAGCCGAGCATTTCTGCCCCTGGTATTCAAAAGCGCCTCTTACCAGAGCAGTAGCAACTTCTTTCACATTTGCTGAAGAATGGACAAAAATAAAATCTTTACCACCTGTTTCACCAACAATTCGCGGGTATGATTTGTAATTTTCCAAATTTGATGCAACAGTTTTCCAGATTTGATTAAACGTTCCGTTACTACCTGTAAAATGCACACCACCCAGGTCTTTATGATTCAATACAATATTACCTATTTCACTTCCTTTTCCGGGAATGAAATTTATAACTCCGGGAGGCATTCCTGCTTCTTCAAAGATTTTCATCAGATAGTAGTTTGATAGCAGCGCATTATTTGAGGGTTTCCACACAACCGTGTTACCAACCACTGCCGGAGCAAGGCAAAGATTTGAAGCAATCGCAGTAAAATTAAATGGGCTTACTGCAAAAACAAAGCCTTCCAACGGACGGTATTCAACCCTGTTAAGGTTTGATTTTTCCGAATGAGGCTGATCATCATAAATTTCTGACACATAATGAGCATTAAACCTCAAAAAGTCAACCGTTTCACAAACCGCTTCAATCTCAGATTGATAGGCATTTTTGCCTTGTCCAAGCATAGTCACGGCATTCATAAGATACCTGTACTTTGTAGAGATCAACTCAGCTATTTTTAGAGTTATAGAAACCCTCTCTATCCAGCTAATTGTAGCCCAATGCTCATGAGCTTTCATAGCTGCTTCAATGGCCATATTAATTTCTTTATCAGTAGCATTATGATAGGTTGCCAGTACGTTATTATGATCATGCGGGCATACAACTTTACCGGTTTTACCGGTATAAATTTCCTTGCCGCCTATTATCAGTGGGATCTCATTTTTTTGTTTGCTGTGTTTCTTCAGTTCCTCATCCAATGCTATTCTTTCATCTGTACCTTTGGAATAGGAATAAACCGGTTCATTTTCCGGCCTTGCAAAATAAAATTGTGCGTTGTTCATAGTTATAATTGGTTTTTAATATTAATAAATCCATACTCCACAGAAAACCTTTTCAAATACGTTTGCCATTCATTTAATTAATGTCCATTCATAAATTTGAACATTTGATTTATAATTTTATATTGAAATAACAAATAAATTCCAAAACCCAATTTCTAAATTTTAAACAATCCTGGCTTGTTTAGGTCATTGAAAATTGAAATTTGTTTGTATGTTCGTTATTTGAGATTTGTTATTTTTTATTCTATTTGGTGCTTACTTAAATTTTAAGCTAGACTTTATACAAAGACATTAATCAACCAAGACTGTTTTCAATCTTCAATATTCAGTTATTCACATTTTATATCAATATCCATTTTCTTTAAAAAGTCATTTATCTCCAACCTCAACTCATGTATTGCTTTATCATTTAAACAATATTTGGTTTTTACCCCTTCTACAGTGCCTTTTATAAGACCTACCTTCTTGAGCTCTTTAAGGTGCTGATTAACAGTGGTACGACTTAAAGGCAATTCTTCAGCGATATCGCCTGTTATGCAAGTCTTGATTTCAGCAAGGTACTCCATTATAGTAAGCCTGGCAGGATGTGCCAGGGCTTTGAAAAGCCGGGCACGCTGTTTTATTTCTGTATCAAATGTTAGTTTTTTAATCGTACTCATCATTTTACATTTTTACTTGTATAAAACTATTTTCCAAACTGACGCAATTTTACGTCATATTAATTTAAATTCCGCTTATTAGCATAATGTAATAAAACACTATTACTTATTTCCTTCCTGTGGTTTTAACTGGCAAGCACAGGTACCTGTCAATCGTTCATTTACATCAACAATGACAGGAAAACCGTCACGCTCCCATTCTGCAAAACCATCACTCATACTAGCAACATTTTTAAATCCCTTATCCCGCATTTTTTCGTCATATAACCTGCTTTTCAAGCCTGAAGAGTCAGCCAGAAATTATTATTCTTTATTTATTTTATTCCACAACTTCCACCTGCAGGACAATAGCCTCCACAGGGTATATCCTGTGAGGGTGATTGTTTCTTCTTGCCAGGTTTAGGCTTTGGCTTTTCCGAGCATTCAGTTTCACAGTTTGGACAATAAGCTATGTATTTCCAGCAATATCCATATATCTGGTCTTGGTAATCTTTTTTTTGAGGTTTTGAAATCTCAAAATCAATATCACAATGTTTGCAATGGAATATGCTCATGATTTCTCTTTATTTTGTTTATGATTTACACATTAAAAAATATGACGCAAATATACGTCACATTTTTCAAATGACGTAAAATTACGTCATGAATTTTAATAACATTTATACAAAAAATGGTTGCACGCGAATTTCGCAGTGTGCTCACAGAGTTTCACAGTTGTAAAACATGAGTACAATACATTCCTAAAAGTTCCGGAGGAACAACCTGTTTATAGCATCCAATGGTACCAATAAATAACAATCTGTTTGATCTTATCACGTCAATTTGTTATGTTAAAGTAAAGGATTGAATTTTAACAGAACGCGTATAATTATCTATTGTGGTATTTTGATAATCTATTTCTACAAACATATAACTCCTAAGGAATTGAATACATTATTGCATTAATTTTTCATCTATTTCACCATAAGAAGGAATGTTGCGATAGTGCCATTTGCTTATAACTATACCGTCTTTCATTAAAACCAACCCCGGGTTCGATCGCACAATGGTCTTTAGTTCTCTTTCATCGCTTTGGTAAAAATCGTATGGGGTTTGATGCTCATGGCGGAAGCTATCTATTTCTTCAAAAGAGTTACTTGTCAGTACGATAAACGAGTAACCATCTTTAATAGCTTTATTTGCAAGGTTATTGATTTTATCTGTAAATGCATCCGTACTGGTTGTGTTTAAGTCATATGCAACTACTATAAACTGGTAATTGGGGTTTCCGATATACTTTTCGGTATGGTCAATATCATATTCGTCACGAATATCAAAATTTTCAATAGGTGATGCTATATGCTCTTTAATTACAATTTCTTTTCTGTCCACATATTGCCATCCATCTTCAGCAGAAGGCAGGTCATTCATCGCAAATTCTTTTTTTTCGCCTGTTTTGGTGTTTTCATAAACAAAAACAAACTCCGATTTCCCTTCCTGAACCGGTTTTAACTGTTCTGTTATATCATTACCCACTTTCCATGGCCTGAAATCCATAATAGGAAGATTTCGCAGGCATAAAACCGATAACCAAAGGACAATAATTGTAATACCACCAACCAGCCACCAATCTTTTTTGTGAGACCATAATGGTGGAATTTTATCTTTTCGCATAAAGATCAGGATCGCAGCAGCAAGCAGAACCAGGTTTTTATAAAATGTTTCCCAGTTTGAAATCACCCAGGCTTCGCCAAAGCATCCGCAGTGAGGCACAGCATCAGTTATTGCAACATAAAGAGTAAGTGGAGTAAAAAAGATCATAAATAACAAACCTGCCCAGGCGCTTAAATACATTTTTAACCCAAGCAAAATTGCAATCCCCACAATAAATTCCACAGTATTCAATATTATTGCCAAGGGCAGGGACAAAGGCATCAACCATTCCATGCCAAATGCAATAAAATAATCATCAAAAACATAAACACTTCCTAATGGGTCTATGGCTTTAGTAAATCCTGCAAACATGAAGGCAATACCGAATACTATACGAGCTATCCATGTTAAAATTTTCATAATCACACTATTTAAATTTTTATAAGTTATTCTTCTTTTTCTTCAACCTTGCCTGTAATCCTGAGTATTTTCCTCCCGGCAGGATCATTAGAGGTAACTATTACCGAACGGCTAATATTATGAGGGCGTGGTGCAACCCTGAAATATAGCTCGATAACCCCCACATCACCCGGGTAGATAGGTTCTTCAGGATAATCATTTACACTTGTACCGCAACATGCTCTAACTGATGATAAAACAAGAGGTTCGTTCCCTGTATTTTCAAACTCAACCTCTAAATTAACCTCTTCTATTGCATCAAGATGAATAATACCCAGATCAATGCGATTATTTTCTGCCTTATATTCAAACTTAGCACCTTCAAAATTTTCTTGTTCTTCCTGGGTAAAAGCTTTATTACTCAAAACAGTTATAGAAGATACTATCAATAAAAAATTGATTAAACTGGTTACTTTTTTCATAATTTATATTTTTAAAAAAATTTTACTACCTTTTTATTTAAATTATTCTGATAAATTAGCATCTTGTTTAGTTAACTTCGCAAATATTTTCTCCTTTAAGGTGAAGTTTATTATATTATCATTATAACTATTTTTTTTGACATAATATTAAGATGTTAATAGAAACAAGGTATTTCGTATATTCGCAAATATACGAAATGATAAAAAAACAAAAACAGAGAAACTATGTTTAACTTTTTTTAACAGAATAGATCATGTTTTTCAACCTTATTATAGTTTTCCATCCAAAAATATCATTTAATATAATAATTTTTATAACCACTCATTTTTAATTAAATGTTTTTTTAAGATTCACGAAAAATATTTTTTAAAGTTTTAACATTTTTTTTTATTTAATTCAAAAACAAATTAATAATTATTCAGTTTTATAATAAAAGCAATTTTTTAATTATATAATATAATACATAAATTGTTTTTTTACCGATTAGATGTAATTTTTTGGTTGATTTTGGTTAATTAATTATTAATTGGTAATTGTACAATGAATGAGATCGGGAGGAAACTTCCGGTCTCATTTTTTTTTTGACATATGTAAATATTACATAAAAAATTATTTTTGCAATTAATTTTCCCAAATTAATAATGAGCAGGTATATATGAAAAAATTAGTAAAAACATTAACTATAACCAGGAAATATATTGTTTTATCATCTGTATCTTCAAATGAGCTTACAGAAAAAGAGAATCTTTTTTCAAAAACCAAATATAATCAAAAAGGGCAGGTTTTAGAGGAAATAAGTTATAATACTAATGGAGATATTGAGCATAAATATACTTATAAATATGATGAAAATGGCTTCTTAATTGAGGAGAAACTTGTTGAAAATGATAATGATATTATTGAAAGAAAAACATTTGAACCTGATGCGAAGTATAATATCAAAAAAGAATACAGGCATTACCTGGATGGAACATATGATACTGTTGAATATATTTACAATAAGGATGGCAATTTGGTTGAAAAAATTACCTGCGATTATGACAATGAGGTTGAATTACGCGAATGTTTTGATTATGAGGATGGAAAATTGATCAAAAAATATACCCTGAATGAAGATGGGAAATTAATAAATGAAAAGAAAATAGAATATAACCAGGATAATATGATTGCGGGTACGGAAAATTATGATTCTATTGAAGAAATCCGATTCAGTACAGTTACCGAATATAATGAAAAAGGATATCGCAAAGAATTACTTACTTATGATCAATCGGATAAGCTTGTTGAGAGAATGCAATTTGAATACAATGAGGATGGACGTTTAACAAAGGTTATCGAGGAAGATACATCAAAAAAGAATACCATAGGAATGCAATACGACAAAAACGGCAATATAATTTACCAGGAAGAATTTGACAAAAGCGGAAAACTTATCAACAAAGTTGAACGAACTTATGATGAAAACAATCTTATATTGGAAGAGCGTGTTTTTTTAGAGATTCCACAAAGAAACATAATACGAAACTATGTTTTGAAATATGATTATGAGTTTTATTAATAATATTTAATTAGTTTCTTATAATTTTATTTCTCTGATAACTGTTTGACAAAAACTTTAAGCATAATAAATACTTTTAATTAACTGATATCTCTTCAAATTTTTTACAGATGAAAACACTTCAAAAAAACATATATTTCTGTAAAAAAGTTTTACAATATCATTTAATATTTTAAAACCACAATGGTTTTGTTCCCTCTTACTATCTTGCCCGCACATAATTAATGATTTGAATTATTTTTTAAAAAAGATTAACTTTATAGTATAAATATTATTACCATAAATAAACAATGTTTTATGTATTAAGTTGAAAGTCATTTAATTTAAATAATATTTTAAATGCATAAAGCTGTTGAATATCTTGCATTTTATTTAGATTTAATATTACCATAATATGTTTTGCAAATAATATTCTTTGATTATTAACTGGTTTATTAAAGATGTCTTAATTGAATTTTTTCATATATACAACTCAAAACATCAATTAAAATGAAAAACTTAATATTAATCGCATCATTATTAATTTTTATCAGTCCTATAAAGTCTCAGGAAGGTTTTGATGATTATCATTTCAGAAATGATTTTCTTATGACATCACCTGGTGCTATGAAGCTGGGGCTTTATGGTTATGATAATCCGGCTTTGTTAAATTATGTCAAAAATCCTGATTTGATGCTTGCATGGTCTGATGAGTTTGGAGGTTTTAACAGGAGGGGTTTGTTTCTCAGTATGCCATCCTTGGGAAATTTGCCTCCGGTAGGATTAGCCACCATAAGTCATTCTGATGGCAATAAAAGGGTAGTTGATTATAAGCTATCATCTGCTTTTGGTAATAAAAGATTTGGTATAGGAGCAAGTTTTAATTTACCAATAAGAGACACTGAGCATTTCAACAGGAAAAGTCATTTTTCATTGGGAACATTATATCGTCATAACCGTCATTTTTCTTTTGGTTTTATAGGCACATCTGTAACCAATTTCAATCATTATGAAGGGGTTGTGGATCTGGCTATACGTCCTTTTGGTAATGAGAAACTGACTGTTTTCGGTGATTATGCACTTCGCAACAACATGAAAATATTTGATAGAAACTGGAGTGCTGGTTTTGCTGTTAAACCTTTTACCGGTACTTGGATAACAGGTAGGTTTTTTAACAACAATTCATTTACAGTGGGTTTGGAATACAGTTTAGGAAATTTTGGTATTTCCACCCAAGGTAGCTTTGATGACAGTTTTAAATATAATCATAATACTTATGCTGTCAGGGTTGGTTCTTATGAAGAAAATATACCACAGCAAGTATTCCGTAATCCAAAAAACTATGCCAGTATAGATTTAAACAAACCTATGCGTTATCAAAAATACCAGCATTTTGATAATGCAAATACACTTTTAGAAAAGCTTAACCTTATCAATGATGCTGCAGAAAGTCATCGTATTGGCGGGATAGTAATTAATACTTCAGGGATGAATATTAATCATACAATGTCATGGGAACTAAGAGAGCAATTAAAAAAATTCAGGGAAAAAGATAAAAAAGTATTTGTTTTTATAGATAATGCTGATATGAACACTTACCATTTTGCATCAGTTGCTGATGTTATTATTATGCATCCTTTAGGTTCGGTTAATTTGCCGGGCTACATCAAGGGCAATATATACCTTGGTAATATGCTTGAAAAAATCGGTATAGGTGTTAAAGAATTTAAGTTTCATGAATACAAGTCTGGTTTTGAACCATTGGCTGGTAAAAAAATGAGCTGTGAAGACCGCAAGCAACAGCAAAAATTAGTTGACAACATTTATAACTTCGTTAAACAAGATATAATAACTAGTCGTGAGTTTGAAGAAGAAAAATACGAAAAGCTGGTTAATGAGATATTTTACTTTACTGCTGACCAGGCAATTGAATATGGGCTTGTAGATAGGCTTGGTCGTTGGGATGACGTAGATGTTATTATTGAATTAATAACAGGTTCGGAAAAAACAATTTTAGATGAAAACAGACAACGTAGAATTCTTCAACGCAGTGATTATGAATGGGGCAAAAAACCCAGAATAGCCGTTGTTTATGCTGATGGATTCTGCGATATGGAAACCGGCATGCAAGCGCGCTCACTGGCAAAAGATATTTCTAAAGCTCGTAAAAACAATGATATCAAAGCTATTGTTCTAAGAGTTGAATCACCCGGTGGATCAATAATGGCTCTGGATATTATATCCGAAGAATTACGCAAAGCAAAAAAAAAGAAACCGGTTATTATTTCTCAAGGTTCAGTTGCAGCTTCGGGCGGATATTGGCTATCGATATACGGAGATAGAATTGTAACGGCACCAAATACTATGACCGGTTCTATTGGTGTAATTTCAGGATGGTTGTACGACGATGGGATAAAAGAAAAAATAGGATACAGTACCGACTATGTGAAAAAAGGTGAGTTTGCAGACTTAGGCTTTGGAGTGCCAGTTCCGATTCTAAACATACCAATACTTGACAGGTCTTTTAAAGATCATGAAGAAGAAGTTGTTAAGAATATGTTGTTTAATACTTATGAAATTTTTGTAAATCAAATTGTTGATGAAAGAGGAATTAAATATGATGAAATTGAAAAACTTTCTCGCGGAAGAATATGGTCGGGAACAGATGCTATCGAAATAGGACTGGTTGATACTTTAGGAGGATTAAAAACAGCTTTAGATATAGCCGCTAAAAAGGCAGGTCTGAGCATTGACGACGATTATGCAATTGTTGAATATCCTGAGCCGGGTCTCTTTAGTTCCAGCGGCTTTATTGCTTTTATGATTTCACGTTTACTTAATCTGGAAACCCCGGAAGAAATTGAAGATCCGGTGACTAAATATCTTAAATTTATGCAAAGGCATAATGCTAAACCCTTGCCTGTTTTACCAATGGAATATATGAACTATTATCTTCAGGAAAGCAAAATATTTGAATAGGTATTATTAGTACTATTATGTATTTTATAACTCATATCTCTAACCTGTTGGTCGGGTATCTTATCTAATGCTAAGTTTTTTATGCAAAAGTTATCGGAATTTAATGGGTTTATTTTTGCCATTTATTGTCGTTATAAAAAAAAACAATATTTTTACGTCTTTATTTTTTAGAAATGACTGTAATGCGTTTTATTTGATTGGTTTGTTTTTTTGTAAATATAACCTAAAGATTACTATCCAATCTTTATATCATTAATAAACGTTATATTATAAAGATCAGGCATGGGCTCAAATAACATTAGAAAACCAACCTTTACCGAGGCTATTATACCTGTGGTATTTCTAACCGTATTAATATCAGTTAACGTATATATATTCGGGGAAGCTTCTCTGGATGGATCTAATCAGATTGTACTCATAATGTCAGCTACTGTTGCTGCTATTGTTTCATTGCGTTTAGGGATCGGGTGGAAGCAAGTGCAAAGTGGAATAGTAAAGAGTATTGGAAACGCAATGGCTGCTATTTTAATATTATTGTTAATAGGTTCACTTGCCGGTACATGGCTTCTTAGCGGCATTGTTCCATCGATGATCTATTACGGGCTTCAAATTTTAAATCCTACTATTTTCCTTGTTGCAGCGTGTATAGTAAGTGCAATTGTTTCATTAGTAACAGGCAGCAGTTGGTCAACGGTAGCCACTTTAGGTGTTGCACTGCTTGGAATTGGTAAAGCATTGGGAATACCTGTTGGAATGATTGGCGGGGCTATTATTTCAGGAGCCTACTTTGGTGATAAGATGTCGCCGTTATCTGACACTACTAATCTTGCACCTGCCATGGCAGGCACAGATCTTTTTACACACATACGCTACCTGGCCTGGACCACCATACCAAGCATTATTATTACCCTGATAATATTTTTATTAATGGGGTTTAATCGTGGCGCTGATAGTACTCCTGAAGATATAGAACCCGTTTTGGAAGCCATAAGCGGTTCCTTTAATATAACACCCTGGTTATTTTTAGTGCCTGCAGTTGTAATATTTTTAATTACCAAAAAAGTTCCCGCCTTGCCTGCACTTCTTATAGGAACCTTAATGGGTGGTGCTTTCGCAATTATTTTTCAGCCACACATCATTGAACATGTAAGCGGTATCACCGATAATTTTTCTATGGCTTCATACATTGCAGTTATGAAAGCAATGTATACCGAAATCAGTGTTGATACTGACCATACAATGGTAAATAGCCTATTGATTACCGGTGGCATGAGGGGTATGTTAAATACGGTATGGCTCATAATTTCAGCTATGATTTTTGGTGGAGTTATGGAGTCAGGCGGCTTATTGCAAAGAATAACCCAATCTGTAATAAAGCTGGCAAATTCAACAGGCTCCTTAGTTGCATCTACAGCTTTCACATGTATTTTCTTTAATTTAACTGCCAGCGACCAGTATCTTAGTATTGTTGTACCAGGCAGAATGTTTGCCAGCACTTATAAAAAACGTGGTTTAACTCCTCAAAACCTGAGTCGAACACTGGAAGATGGTGGAACCGTTACTTCTGTTCTTGTACCATGGAATACTTGCGGAGCAACCCAAGCTTCTGTACTGGGTGTGCCAACCCTGATGTTTTTGCCATATGCATTTTTTAACATTATTAGCCCATTTATGTCAATATTTTTTGCTTATATGAATATAAGGATTTCACGTTTTACCAATAATACCAAGGAAAAAATTAAATAGCCAGTCAAATGAAGCGGGCAATTGTTTCAGTAACCAACGACCTTGCAACCGATCAACGAGTGATTAAAACAACAAAGCTGCTCTGCCAATTGGGGTTTGAAGTGCTTTTGATCGGCAGAAAAAGACCCAATTCATTGGATTTCAATCCGCAAAATATTAAAACAAAAAGATTCAGGCTACTTTTTAATAAAAAATTTGCTTTTTATGCCGAGTATAATTTGCGCCTGTTTTTTTATCTTGTTTTTAAAAAATGTAGTTTATACATTGCAAATGATCTTGATACTTTGTTGCCAAATTACTTATTATCAAAAATAAAAAACAAACCATTGATATACGATTCTCATGAATATTTTACAGGAGTACCTGAGATACAAAATCGCCTGATTGTAAAAAAAACATGGAAGCTGATTGAAAAAACAATTTTTCCGAAATTAAAAGATGTAATCACTGTAAATGATTCTATTGCAGGCCTGTATGAAAAAGAATATGGCATACGGCCTATTGTAGTTCGTAATTTGCCGGAAAGCCAACCGGGTTTTGTTTTAAAAAGCCGCAAAGAACTTAATTTGCCTGAAGACAAAAATATTATTCTCATGCAGGGAAGTGGAATCAATGTTGATCGTGGAGCTGAAGAATTGCTGCTATCAATGAAACCTCAATATGGACTTGAAGGTATTGCATTATATTATATTGGCAGTGGGGATGTGATAAGCCTGTTAAAATCCATGGTTAAAGATTATGGATTAGAAGACCGGGTTCACTTTATTCCCAAAGTTAATTATAATACTCTTAAACATTACACAGCCAATGCCAATATAGGGGTTACAATAGATAAGGGAGATTCTCTGAATTATTTATATAGCTTGCCTAATAAGCTTTTTGACTATATTAACGCAGGATTGCCCGTGTTGGCTTCAAAAATGCCTGAAGTCGAAAAAATAGTAAAAAAGCATAATATTGGCCTGACAATAGATAATCATGAACCTGCACATATAGCTTCCAAAATAAAAGAGATGCTTAGCGATCAAAAGCTTTATCAGCAATTGAAAGGTAATACCAGGAAAGCTGCAGATAAATTAATATGGGAGAAGGAGTCGGTTGTTTTAAAAGAAATTTTTAAAAAGTATATTTAAATATCTGCTTTTTGATTTTGTCGTTGGATACGGTATTCAGGATTCAGGTCTTCTATTATACCGTTTTCGCATTTAAAGATCCTGGCAAAATACTTTTGGATAAGAGTATAATCATGTGTAGCCATAAGTACTGCTCTTCCGGTTTTACTTATTTCGAAAAGCAGTTCTATAATTCCTTCACTTGTATCGGGATCAAGGTTGCCCGTTGGTTCATCAGCAAGTATAATGTCGGGATCGTTTATGAGAGCTCTTGCAATCACAACTCTTTGCTGCTCACCACCCGAAAGCTGATGTGGCATTTTAAAACCTTTTGTATGTAAACCGACTTTTTCAAGAACATTTTCCTTTCGCTCTTCCATGGCAATTTTATCTCGCCAGCCTGTAGCCTTCATTACAAATAATAAGTTATCGCGTATCGATCGGTCACTGAGAAGCTGAAAATCCTGAAACACAATGCCAATTTTACGCCTCAAATATGGAATCATACTTGTTTTCATATTTGAAAGCTCTATGCCTGCAACTTTTGCATAACCTTCAATCAAAGGTAAGTCAGCATACAAAATCTTTAATAAGCTACTTTTTCCGGTTCCTGTTTTGCCTATTATATAGCAAAACTCACCACGGTCAATCTCAAGGTTAACATCCGATAAAACTAATGTATCTTTTTGAAAAATAGAAACATTGTCCAACTGTATAATTGTGTCTAGTGACATATTAGTGAGTGTAGTCTTTTTTACAAAAATATAATTTTTATCATAACCCAGCCTGAATTATCATATAAAAGATTAAACATGATAAGCGAGAAAAAAGGGTTGATTTAAATATTATTCAATTACATCAAGGAATAATTGATGTTTGACTAACTTCCTTTATATAATTTTCATCGGTGAAATCTATTTCAGATCCCAACATACTATGTGGTATAAGATACACAGCAAATGTAATTATAGCAGCAATAATAACCCATAAACGTTGTTTGGTGTTTTTCCATACTGATATGGCTGCAATGACCCAAAAAATAAATGCTACAGCTGTTTTATTATCAGTAAGATCGGTTCCCAGTGGCCAGCCTGTCCAATAGTCACCAAAAGCAAATTTTTGCATGATAGGGCCAAATATCAAGCCACCCGCAATAAGTGCAAAAAGAGTAGTATAAGTAAGCCAACGTATACCTTTGCCATTTACAATTGCCTCTATTCCGGCACGGGTTGAAAATACCATTGTTAAAAACATTAACAATATATGCGGTACTAAAGCCCATCCAGGTACTGAATCCCGAAAACGTATAATAACCGGCTCATCAGTTAATTTCACCTTTGAATCATTGTCTTGTAAAGTAATAAGATATTTTACTTTCCCGGCGGCAGGCTGTTTTGGAATAAAGGCAATGAGTTTGTTGTTTTTTCTAACTAATGAGTCGGTTGTCCATTCATCATAACTCGGATATCGTTTATATCTGAATGTGCCTTTGATATTATCATCAGGTACATCAATCTTTACCGGCGCATCATCACCTCCGTCATAAGACCTTATTAACCCGAAATCGATCTTACTTTCGTTTAATTCAACCTCACCTCTTACAGGATAAGTAGGGCCTGTCATGCGCTGGTAAACAAAACTCATAAGAGTAATAATAATAGCAATGAACCAAAAAAGAATCGTTTTATAATTATTCATTTAGCGTTAAGTTAAGTTATTTTATTAATTTAATATAAATTTTAAAATAGATTATTTTACTTTAATGTTTTCAAAAAAACTAAATAAAATTTAATTAATCGTGTATGAATTTATATATCTGGTTTTATAGATAGCATCATATATGGCTTGTTGAATTTTTGTTCTTATATTCTTTTCTATCAATTTTCTGTTTGAAGAATAAGGATATACCCTGTTTGACAAAAATACATAAACCAGGTTTTCTTCAGGGTCAGCCCATGCATAAGTTCCGGTAAAGCCGGTATGGCCAAAACTTTTAGGAGAAGCACTTTGACTTGCCGGAAAATCTTTTTTATCAAGACTGGGTTTATCAAATCCTAACCCTCTGCGGTTTTGGTTTTCGGGAAATTGAATTTTGGTAAACTCGCTTACTATTTCATCACTAATATATTTTTTTCCACCATAATAGCCATTTTGTAAAAACATTTGCATCATAATAGCCATATCCAAACCACTGGAAAACAATCCAGCATGTCCTGAAACACCTCCAAGCATTGCTGCTCCGGGGTCATTAACATAGCCCTTAAGAACCTGACCTCTGAACAGGGTATCTTTTTCGGAAGGCACAATTCTTGTTTTGTCAAATTTTTGAAGTGGATTAAAAGTCATAGTGGTTAATCCCATGGGCTCATAAAAATTTTTAGTAACATATTCATCAAGAGATATACCGGTTAAATCTTTAATTATTTCTGCCAGAACATAAAAACCCAAATCACTGTACCTATATGTTTTTCTGGCAAGTAGGGGCTCTTCAGAAATTTTTTTCAACAGTGAATCACGATAGTTTTTATGGATATACAGATTTTCAGCAACTTTAACAGGGTAATCATTACTATATATGTTGCTGTATATAAGAGGATTTGGCTTCCCGTTAATCATAGTTTCAAGGTGGAAAGGTATCCATGATCTTAGTTTACCCTGATGTGCCAAAATGTCTCTAATGCTTACATCCGCTATATAAGAATTATTTAGCCATGGAAGATAATCACTTGTGGTTTTATCTATATCAATCAAATCATTGCTTTTTAAATGCATTATTGCTGCTGTAGTTGCTGCTATTTTAGTTAAAGATGCTAAATCATAAATGTCTGAGTTTTTTACTTTCCTTTTTCCATCGTAAGTATGATAACCATACGACTTGTTTACAATAATATTACCATCTTTAATAACAACAACCTGCGCTCCGGGAAATGCTTTACTTGATATACCTTTTTCAACTATAGAATCAATGTTATCAATAATACCAGGGGAAACATTGGCTTCTTCTGGAGTAGTTCTGCGCACCCTAAAATCAGAAGGAGTTTCAATTCCGGTTCCAATCGGGAAAAACGGACTTATACTTACTGGTAATTTACCCTTAAAAGACATCCCCCCAAAAATCATTTGAGCCGAAGCTTCTTCATAAACCTGCCCCTCTTGGTATGAAACAATTATAGATTCTATATCCTGTATATTATCCAAATATTTTAGTATATATGGGCTACCAAAAATATTTAGTATAACATTATTGTTTTTGGAAATTTTTTCGATAAAATTTTTTATGTTTTTATTTAAGCCATATTTTGCTGTTGAAAAGATTGAATTGTTATGCAGGGAGACAATAACAAGGTTATATTTCTTTAATTTTTCAAGGACAGTTTGTGATTTTGATTTGTCAAAATTTCTGGAAATGGAGTATAAATCAACAGGATAATACTTTGATAAAGTATTCTGGAAAGCATTATTGTCTTTTTCATCAATTGTTTTACCAATTGATAGCGAGGCAATATTAAGTGTATCAAGGTTTTTTAGAGGTATAATATCATTACTGTTTTTTATTAGGGTTATTGCATTTTCAACCAGATTTTTCTTAATCAGTTTGGCTTTTGTAGTATTGAGATTATCAAGCAAATTATGCTCATTAAGTGGTGTAAAATTGTTGAGCCCTGCCATTTCTTTATAAAAAAGTACTTTTCGGCATTTTTTATTTACATATTCCTCAGATATTTTGCCGGTTTTAACACCTTTTTTTATCGTATTAATTGCGGCAGGCACATCTTCTGGTAAAAGCAAAATATCGTTACCTGCTTTTAAAGCTTTAAGTTCAAGATCTCCCGGATCGAAAAAATCACTTACACCCTTCATATCCAGGGCGTCAGTAATTATAAGCCCGTTAAAACCCATATCATATTGAAGCAAATTGGTAACCACATTTTCAGACAAAGTAGAAGCCAGGTTTTTTGTAGTGTCATAAACGGGGATATGCAGATGAGCTGTCATAACAGATTTTAGCCCATTATGAAATAGTTGTTTAAAGGGAAAAAGGTGCAATGAATCTATCAGGATATGGTCATGATCTATAACCGGCAAGGTATAATGTGAATCAGCAGAGGTATCGCCATGCCCTGGAAAATGTTTGGCGTTGGCAATGATTCCCCAATCTTGCAAACCCATCATATATGCCAGGCCTTTCCGTGCAACATTATAACGGCATTCACCAAACGAACGGAAATTTATTACAGGATTGAGCGGATTACTGTTTACATCAACTACCGGGGCGAAATTAATATTGACTCCCATTAATCTTAACTGGCGCGCAATTTCCATACCCATTTGATATATTAAGCGATCATCGGTTATTGCTCCAAGCGTCATTTGATGTGGGAAAGAAATTGTACTATCGAGCCTCATACCTAAGCCCCACTCAGCATCCATTGCTACAAAAAGGGGTGTGCTGGCTTTACTTTGAAAATAATTTGTTTTTCTCAACTGGCGAGTAGGTTCGCCACTGAAGAAAGCCACCCCTCCAACATTGTATTTGTCGATGATATTGGCTATGCTATCATAATATGTTTGCTTTTTATCCATAATTAACTTCATCACCAAAAAATCGCTTACCGGTTCTATCTTTTCTACCTCTTTATCGGTGTGAACACGGATCATTAACAACTGTGCTATACGCTCTTCCAGCGATAAAGAATTAAAAACAGAATCAACCCATGGTGTTGAATACTTATAATAATCGAATTTACCTGGTTCTCCATAATTACGAGATGCGGTTATTTCAAAAGTATTACCGGGTAAATATGTTATTAATAAACAAAAAAGTATAATAAACAATCTTATATACATAGAATATAACTATATTTGAGGTTGATGTTTTCGGATAAGATTTATTTGCAAAGATAAAAGAATTCTTGATAATACGGGAATGATGGGATGTTAACAAGAAAAAAATATAACTTAAATTTTATTAACTGATAATTAAACTCAAAACTAATTTTAGTATTTTTAAATCCCGAGAAAACTTTTATTAAACATGCAACAAATTTTAATATTTTCAACTCTTGGAGTTTCATTGGTTTTGTTTATTTGGGGTAAAGTAAGGTATGATATTGTTGCTTTGCTTGCTTTACTTTTTTTGGTTATCATGGGTATAGTGCCATCAGATGAAGCATTTTCAGGTTTCGGTCATCCTGCTGTTATAACTGTTGCTGCTGTTTTGATTGTAAGTCAGGCTTTGCAAAATTCCGGGCTGATCGATGCCATAAGTAAGTTTTTTGATATAATAGGTAATAAGCTTGTTGTTCAAATTGCCATGTTATCGCTTATTGTGGCTGTTGCATCTGCATTTATGAATAATATTGGAGCGCTTGCGATTTTAATGCCTGTGGGAATTCACCTGGCACGACGGAATGGACACTCTCCTTCATCTCTTCTTATGCCGATGGCATTTGCTTCATTGTTGGGTGGAATGACAACCTTGATAGGTACTCCGCCAAACATTATTATTGCTACTTTCAGGGCTGATATTGCAGGGGAAGCTTTTGGTATGTTTGACTTCTCCAAGGTTGGTGTATTTGTTGCATTAGCAGGCATGGTGTTTATGGTTTCAATTGGTTGGTTATTGATACCCAAAAGAAAATCAAAGAGCTCAGAAGATGATATGTTTGATATTGAGAGCTATATTACTGAGGTGAAAGTAAACACCAAAAGCAAGATTAAAGGCAAAACCATTGGTGATGTTGAAAAAATAGCAGATACAGATGCTGTTATTTTGGGTATGGTTCGTGATAAAAAGCGAATCCATGCACCGAATGCAGCCCAAGATATTAAAACTGATGATATCCTTATTTTGGAATCCGACACCGACTCCCTGAAAAGCTTTGTTGATAATACAAAGACGGAGCTGGTAGGAGGGAAGAAGTTTCACAAAGATGCTAAAGGATCTGATGATATATCAATACAAGAAGCCATTGTACTAAATAACTCCCCATTGGAAGGTGAAACAGCTGCAAGCTTGCGTATGAGATCCAGGTATGGTATAAACCTTTTGGCAATTTCTCGCCGCGATAAAAAAATCAGGCAAAGAATAGACCATGTTAAGTTTAAAACCGGAGATGTGTTGCTTCTGCAGGGAAGGAGTATAAATATCAATGATGCAATTACATCAATGCAATGTTTGCCTTTGGCTAAAAGAGAATTGACAATCGGCAAAAAGCGCAAAACAGTTTTTGCACTTTCGGTCTTTTGTATATCAATTATTTTAGTTATTGCCGACCTGCTGCCTGTACAAATTGCTTTTACACTTGCGGCAATAACCATGATATTATCACGAATTCTACATATAAAAGATCTGTATACCAGTATTGACTGGCCTGTGATAATTCTGCTAGGGGCTATGATACCTGTAGGGGTTGCATTTGAAACTACCGGTGGTGCCGGCCTTATAACAGAACAAATAATAGCTTTGGGACAGCAATATCCGCCGTGGGTCTTACTGGGTGCTATATTGATAATTACAATGTTTCTTTCTGACCTGATAAATAATGCCGCTACAGTTGTACTGATGGCACCAGTAGCCATAAATACAGCTCAAGAGCTTTCTGTTTCTATTGATCCTTTTTTAATGGCGGTGGCAATAGGAGGCTCTTGTGCCTTCCTGACTCCAATAGGTCATCAGTCTAATACATTGGTTATGGGACCCGGAGGGTACAAATTCAGTGATTATTGGCGTGTTGGCTTGCCTATAGAAATAATTATTGTAGCTGCCGGAGTACCTCTAATTTTATTATTTTGGCCTTTATAATAATTTCTTATAAAACAAAGACAACATGACTATGTTTTTTTATTATGTATAATAAACAAAATCATTTAAATAACTATAAATAAAGTATTGGTTGCAATTACCTTTGATAATCAAACCAGCCAAAATTTTGTTAGTTAGTATGGATTATTCATCATTTATTAAAATAAATCCTTTATCCTTAATAATTTCATTTATTTGTTCCTAAATTTCTAAATTGAATTTTTATTTCAAAAAAATTGAATTTGTTTACATGTTTAAAAAGAAAAAACTGAAATTTTTACCTGTTTTTCCTTACTAATTCTACTTTTTTATATATAAC
>PUKZ01000165.1 GCA_003550725.1 Bacteroidales bacterium
AAGCAGATATAAAAAAGACTATTGACAAAGAAAAATGGGTAAAATTTCCGAATTTTTCCCTTTACATATGTTTGCAACATCAATTTTTTTGAAATAAAAAATCAATTTAGAAATTTAGGTACTACAATATCTATGATATCCCTGCCGGGAATGTTATGTCAAACACTGCAAATATGAGTAGATTCATGCAAATGATTATTAATCATGGCAGTTTTAATAACAACAAAATTTTGAAAAAGAAAACACTTGAGATGATGACATCTCAACAAAATGAACATATAACATTGGATAATGATTTCAGAATGGGATTAAATTTTGTTTTATCCCACCCAGCTTTGGAATATGCAGGTAAAGTCATAAGGCACGATGGTGGCATTTCTCCATATCATTCAGATTTAGTGATATTAAAAGACAAAAATATTGGTGTTTTTGTTACCACAAATAGTGAAAATGGCTTAGGAATTATCCGGCAAATGTCACAAAAAATACTTCAACATGCTGTTGAATACAAATATGGTGTTTGTGCTCCGGGAAAAGCTGAATATATCCCTGAAGTTGTAAGTCTTGATAAAGACGTGCTAACAAGCTACACCGGTAATTTTGCTTCTTTAATTGGAATAATTAGTGTTGAAGAAAGAAGGAGTAGGTTGGTTTTGAAACTGGATAAGTACAGATTTCGTCTTTATCCGCTGGGAAATGATTGGTTTAGAGGTAAATATCTGTTACTGGGTTTCATACCAATAAATAAAGATGTTTATGTTAAAATAACTAATTATAAGAATAATAGATATATAACCCTAGGACAGCCTGTAAGTGGAAGATTATTTGCAGGGCCTGCTCTTGGAATTGATTTTAAACCTGTGGTTGTTTCGGAAGAATGGAAAAAAAAGTACGGTACATATAAACTTGAAGACGGGTTTAAGGAAAAGCTTAAACAGGGTGTTGGTGAATTTGGCAGTTTTAAGCTCCATAGTAAAGACAACTATCTGGTATTTTCAGGTATGGTATCAGGTCAGGAAATTAATGCTGTGCTTAACCCTGTAAATGAAAATGAAGCTATTATTATGGGGATGGGAAGAATGGCAAAGGAAACACTATTTTCAAAGGAAAAAAATGGTATAGAGTATTTTGAATTTGCAGGTTTAAAATATTATAAGGTTCAGGATTGAAAATTGAGGAATTATAACAATTTTTCAATATTCATCAACAACAACCAATAGGCTTATTTTTTTCTAACTTAGTTGCCATTCTTTGCTGGTTTGGGTTTTTAATTATTTTTTCAACATTTATGAAAATGTCAAACGGGTTTTCAAAAAAACGATTGTGAAATAATTGACTCATTTGTTTTGGATGAGAAGATTTGGTGGAATGACTATTTCAAATGTCTGGAAAAAGAAATATGTTATATTATGAATAATAACTTGATGAAGATATTTGAGCCTGATTTCCAAGAGATTAAGTTGTTTAAGGAAAATCCTTCAGGTTATATTTCCGCTTATTATGTAATAGAAAATAACTAATTGAATAATAATCGCGAATAAAAAGGAGCACAAGTTTAACTATAAAAACTAAAAATTATGGATGAGAAATTAAAAAGAAGTATAGCAATTCTGAAAATTTACTCTCTACTTATATCACTTGCAGTGATCAGGATTTGTGTTATCTGTTGATAAATTTAGAGATGACCAGGTTATGCAACTACAATATTTAGAAGATACTAAAACTATAAAAAGAAAATATGGGTTACAGCTTTGGGATTATCCCAAAGAAAACACTTTCAAAGAAAGGGTTGCCCGAGTTAAAGAGCTTATGAAATTAGAAGATGAAAAAAAGATGCAAGCAGGAATTCAGCAAATGAGAGAGGATAGTTTATTGATGGTAGACCGTTTGTTTGTTGGAAAAGATTTCAATAAAAACGTGGGTTTGTTTATTAGGGATGATAGCGGCAATCAGAGAATCAAATTATATATTGATAAAAATAATGATCCTCGATTAAAGTTTTTTGATGATGAAGGTAAAGTAATTCATGCCATATGTTGCAATTAATAAATAAAAAAATCACATGCTATCCTCGCTGCTGCTCATATTCTTTGTTGACAAAGTCGAAAACAATGAGATAATTGAAATGGTATTTGACATAAAGCCCATATATGTCGGGAAAAACCACAATAGTATCTGGTTGAAATTGTGTTATGTTAAATACTGTATAAATAACTGGTTATAAAATGTTTATTATTGCTTGGGTGATAAATTAAAGCCCGGAGAAGAATATCAAAACAAAATAATTATCAATTTTAAATAAATCATCATGGATAAGCCTACAATTGCAGAAAGAATAATTGCTTTGGAGACAGCTGCTCTCGAAGCATGGCATAATGGTAATCCTTCTCCTTATCTCGAAATTTATTCGAAGGACTTCACTTATTTTGACCCTGCCCATGAAAGGAGGCTTGACGGCTGGGACAAGATAAAAGAGTTGTATGAAAGCATGCGTGGAAAGGTAAAAATGGATAAATTCGAAATGCTAAATCCCGTTGTACAACAAACCGGTACAATGGCAGTCCTTACTTACAATCTTCACTCATACTTAGGTGAAAAGCTCTGGAAGGAGAATTGCACCGAAGTATACAGGCTTGAAGAAAACAACGAGTGGAAAATCATCCACAGCCATTGGTCATTGACTAAGCCTGCTATTGATTAATTAATCTGTCACATTTTTTAAATTGCTTATGAAAAAAATATTGACATTCACTGACAGACAAGCCTTTCGCGAATGGCTTGGCAAGTATGGGACAGAGAGCGATGGCGTATGGTTACTCTTTAGTAAAAAAGGGAAAATTGTCACACTCTCTGCTGCCGAAGCATTGGAAGAGGCGCTCTGTCACGGATGGATAGACGGACAAATGCAATCCCTTGACGATTATACTTATAAAAAGTATTTTGCGCGACGTTTACCAAAAAGCAAATGGTCTGTTAAGAACAAAGAGCTCGCACAAACTCTTATAAAAAGGGATTAATGACCCGGCAGGGACTGGAAGCCATAGAACGCGCAAAGAAAAACGGTTTATGGGATAATGCTAAACGTGTTATTATTAGAGATGAACAAATACAGATGTTAAGGGATATCATTCAGCCGTATGAGCCTGCTTATACCAATTTGCTGGCTATGTCGCATTCGGTACAGCGTACATATACCGGATTTTATCTTGATGCCAAATCTGATAAAACCCGTCAAGCCCGTCTGGAAAAGATTATTGACAGACTTAATAAGAATTTGAAGCCAATGTGAAAAAGTATAACGTGAATAGTTTCGTCATCACAGAATGGAACGTTTAGAGCATATTTAGCAGAGAAAAAGAAAGTTGCATGGGGTATCCCGATATGTGTAAGTTTAATTGGTTCAATAATAATTTCATTATATAATGCCTGTAAAAAACCGTTAATAATATTAATCATATAGATATAAAGAATATTTACCAAATCAATTAATTCGTAAAAACGTATTATTTATTTATCAGTATTCTTCTTATTGTTTTGTTCACTACTACTTAAGCATTATCGCAGGATAACCGTTTTCGAATGAAGAAAAGCCTGAAGACTTCAACAAACTTTACAAAGTTCTGAAAGAACATACCTTGCTGCTGCCACTTCAATACAATCATGAGTATTTGTCTGAACTTATATGCTTTTGGAAATTGTTAATCAGCTTTAGTTCAGAAATTATTGTGTAATTTTATAGTAGTATTTAGTAATCAAATTTTACCTGGAACCTTAAACACATTATAGATTAACAGCCTCCATTGGAAACTATAAGAAAATATGGTCAAAAACCATTTAAAATTGGACTTCTGCACGGTGGGCCAGGAGCAGCAGGCGAAATGAAGCCTGTTGCCGAAAATTTATCCGATGATTATGGAGTTTTAGAGTTCCTTCAGACCGGGAAGTCAGTTAATGGACAAGTAGAAGAACTGCACAGGCAGATAACTTCACAAGCTGATTTTCCAATTACGTTGATTGGATATTCCTGGGGTGCATGGCTTGGATTTTTTTTTGCAAGCAAATACCCGGATTTATTAGAAAAATTGATTTTAGTGAGTGCAGGAGCTTTTGAAAGCAGATACAACAATGATTTAATAAATATTCGGCTAAAAAGGCTTAATCAGAATCAAAGGAAAGAAATTGAGAGGTTGATTTCAGACATGAATTCAGGTAAATTGGATAATAACACATTTAAACAATTTGGACAACTAATGACAATTGCCGATTCTTATGATTATTTGCCATCAGAAAAAGAGTCAGTTGATTTCAATATTGAAATTTATCAAGCGGTTTGGGCAGAGGCATTCAGTTTGCGAGAGACAAATGAATTAATAAATTGCGCTTACCTGGTTACTATACCAGTTGTTGCTATTCATGGAGATTATGATCCACATCCAATTGACGGGGTTGAAAAACCGCTTTCCGAAAAACTTTCCGACTTCAAAATGATCACAATTAAGAATTGTGGACATAAACCATGGCAGGAAAGATATGCAAAAGACGCATTTTTTGAAATCTTGCGAAAAGAAATCAGTTTGATAAAAGATTGACAATGAATGAAAATGAGTTGCTATAACGCATGCAAAGCACCGAATACCAAGTGTTTATAAAAATCTCCAATCCCGTATAGCTGTTAAAAGTAGTTAAGTATTCATTTTATTACTCCCTGTGTAACAAATATGGTTTATTGTATACTAACATAATTGAACAACAAATTCACCAATGTTTTGCAAATCAGAAAAAATAAAGGAAAAGTTTTCTGAATTCATAGAGCCTAATAAAGGCATAATAGGCCGTATAGCAAGGCTTTTCTCAAACAATGAAGATGACCGGCTTGACTTGTACCAGGACATACTATATCAATTATGGAAATGTTATCCTCAGTTTAGAGGTGACAGCAAGCCGGGCACATTCATATACAGGGTTGCTTTTAATGTAGCTTGTACACGTTTGAGAAAAGAAAAACGAAGAAAAGAAATACATGAAGAATATGTTTTACATTCAATACGTAGTAAAGGCAACACACCATCAACCGATAATGATGATATAGAGCGTTTATACACCGCTATATCAAAACTTAATGATATTGATAAGTCAGTAATTGCTTTATTTCTTGATGAATATTCAAATGATGAGATTGCGGAAATACTTGGAATAACAAAAGTAAACGCAAGAGTAAAAATACATAGGGTAAAAAAACTACTTAAAAAAATTATAGAAAATGAAAGCAAATGATTTTAATAAAGAAATAGAAGCATGGAGACGTGCCGGAAAACGAGAGGAGCAAGATGCTCCTGATATATCCGGTGTTGATGTGTCAGGAAAAAGAAGTTTAAATACAATAGTGCACAAAATAAAAAGGAATTTTCTTATAGAATGTACAATTGTTATAATAGCACTTGCCTTTATTTGGGTAGTTTCATTTCTGGGAATATACGATATTGCATTTAACATATGGGTTGCAGGGTTTACTATTGCTGCATTTATTATGGCAGCTTATTTTTATAAAGTTATGTTTGATGTTAAACCCGATGATTTCATAGGAACGCATTTGAAGGATGCCCTTAAATCAATAATAGATAAAGCTGAAAAATGTGTCAGAATTTATAAACAAGCACAAAATATTTGCGGCTACGTATTTCTGCCTATAGTTATTTTGCTGGTGTACAGGTATCTGTTTTTTTCCTATTCTGCAAAACATGAAATAGCACTTGTTGAATACTTTTTTACAACACAATCAATAATATTTTTAAGCATTCATATCTTGTTAATAGCATTTTATTACAAGCTGGTTGACTTGTACATAAAAAATTTGTATGGCAAACATGTTGATACATTGAAAGAAATGTTTGACATGCTAAATGAAGACGAATAAATTAATAATAATTAAAAAACAAAAAAATGAAAAATATAAAAACACATCTGAGAAATGCAGCTATCGCCATAATATTAGTATTTAGTATTGGAACAAGTTATGGAAATAATTTTCAATCACTTCTATGGAAAGTAACTGGAGGTGATTTACAGCATCCGGTCTATATTTTTGGGTCAATACATGTGTTGCCCCAGAATGACTTTATAATGCTTGATACTATCAGCGGCATTCTTCAACAATCGAGCCTTGTTGTTTTTGAAATAGATTTGGTGCATCCGGATTTAAGCACTGATATTCAGAAAGGAATGCTTATGGCAGAAACTTCATTGAAAGAATTATTAAACAGTGATGATTATGAGGTTTTAAAAACGTTTACTGAAGATTCTCTTGGAGTGCCTATTGATGCTGTGAATAATGTTAAGCCTTTGTTGTTTAGTTCGTTTTTAGTTCCAAAAATAATTGGCTCACAGCCTGCGTCTTATGATTTTTATTTTTTTCAGCAGGCACAGGGCTTGTCAATTGAAGTTGCAGGCTTGGAAACTGTAAGCGAGCAATTTGGCTATTTTGATGCTATACCATTAAACGAGCAAGCGCAAATGCTGATGGAAAGCGTTAAAAACTTTGATATGGAAAAATACTATTTCGGAAAAATGATTGAAATATACAAAGAACAAGATGTAGAAAAACTATATGAATTAACGGTTGATATGGCAAAAGAACATGAGCGTTTTATAAACATTCTGATACATAAGAGGAATGAGGAATGGGTGCCACGTATTACCGGCTTATGCGGTGAAGAAACATGTTTTGTGGTTGTTGGTTGTGCTCATCTTGGCGGAGAAAAGGGGGTTATAAACTTGCTCAGAAAAGAGGGTTATTCGGTTAAACCTGTGAGGTTAATAAATGATTAAAAGCAGAGGTTTTCATATTATTAGCTAATTAAAAGAAGCTTCAAAAACGCCAATTATAAAATGTGCTCCAGTAATAAACAAAAAAACCGATATTATGAAAAAAGTAATGATTATAACTTTTGCTTTATTTATTTCTGTTGTCTCTTATGGAGAAGATGCCGAAAAATATATTAATGATGCTAAATCGGAATTCGTTTTCGAACTGGGCGGTGCTTTTGGCCCGGTACTTAGCTACAATTTCTTTGGACTAAGTGTAGATGTAAAATACTATCCAAAATCAAGATTTGCAACGGGGATTAATTTTTCATGGTTAGGGAAAAATATATCTGAAACATTTTCCTATGATGTTAAAAAGCCTTATCTGAATTATTCAGTTATAGGATTGATAAATCAATACGACTTGTTTCAAAAAGAGAGAATAAGATTGAATTTAAATGTCAACAACGGCCTTGCTATATCTCAGCTTGCCGATAATGATATTAAAGAACCCTATTCATATTGGACTGAGTGGGGGTTAATTCATAGTGAATCTCCCAAAAAAGTTGCATCAAGTTACCACTATATTTTAGAGCCCGGTCTTGACCTTTCAATACGCATTTTTTCCAAAAACAGTTTGCCTGACATATACCTAACATCAAAAGCAAAATACCGCTTTGTGTTTGGAGACAGCAAATTTGGCGAAACCGGTCAGTTTTCAAATTATTATTTTGGATTTGGGGTTTCTTTTATAGGTTTGATGTAAAGAAGATATTTTTGTTAGTTTCCCGAGTATTGCCTGACACTCTTTAACAATATTAACATATATGTTATTTTAAAGTTTTGTTATTTTTGCTGCATTCATTACTTTAACGTGACTGAATCATTAAAACTTTCCTTAACTATTTATTACTGATATAATGAAAGAAATTTTAAAGGTAGATCAATTAAACAAAAGATTTAAAAATATTCATGCAGTAAGCGACATATCTTTCTCAGTTCAACAGGGGGATATATTTGCTTTTCTGGGCCCTAATGGAGCTGGTAAAACTACCATGCTTCGGATATTGCTTGATATTATCAAAGCTGATAAAGGCAAAGTTAATTGGAATATAAATGGTAATAACCACACATTGCCCGACTCATCTCAAATTGGTTACCTTCCTGAAGAAAGAGGCCTTTACACTGATGTACCTATTATCCGTTCACTAATTTACATGGCATCCATAAGAGGAATGGAAAAACAAGAAGCTAAAGAGGCGGCAATGGAATGGCTCGGGAAAGTGCAGTTAGCCGACAGGGCAAAAGAAAAGCTACAAGCACTTTCAAAAGGAAATCAGCAAAAGATACAATTTATTTCTTCCATTATACATAAACCTTCTTTTGCTATTCTTGACGAACCTTTTGCCGGACTTGACCCCGTTACACAGGAAAGCTTCATTGAGTTTATCCATGAACTTAATAAACAGGGAACAACTATTTTACTATGTTCGCATCAAATGCAACTTGTAGAAAGAATAGCAGGAAAAGTTTTCTTGATAAACAAAGGCGAAGAGATATATAACGGCTTTTTAAACGATATTTACAGCATTTTTGGCGACCGCCTTATCATTGATATAGGGTTTTCGGAAGAAATACCTGATAACAAAATAAATTCAATTACAGGAATAGAAAAGATCGAAAAGCAAAACAACCGTAATATTCAAGTTACTTTTAAAGCCAATGTTAACATCAGCGAAATTATGAATAAACTTTCGGGTATTCCGGGAATTAGCCACATAAAGAGCCATAACCCGACTTTGCACGATGTGTTTCTTGCATTGGTGAAAAAAGAACAAAATATTAACGGATAAACATATGGCCACTTTGAATCTGAACTAAATTTCGTTTTACATTTTTAAACTAATAGCACAACCTGATTAAACAGATATAAAAACATGAATTACTTTAAACAATTAAAGACTGTAGCTTTTTGGGAATACCAAAGGTTTTACAAACTAAAAAATGAGCTTATCGGTATAGCGGTATTAATTATAATGGGCCTGGTTGGCGGATCTGTAGGAGCAGGTATTCAATCATATGCTGAAGCAGAAAAAGACATTACAATAACGATAACCGATCAGGAAAGCCCGGAGCTTAAAAAGGCTTTATCAGAAAAATTTACTGTTGATATTATTGATGCTTCACAGCAGGATGATTTTATTGAAAAAATCAAACAAGAAAGAAAAGGCCTTCTTCTGTGCAGCGATGGTGATATCTTCATGCTACATGCATACAAAGAACCACGGCCTATTAATGACATACAGAATGTGCTTGACACATATCGCCAGAACCTTGCAATAAAAGAAAAAGGCATTAGCACTGAACAGCTTGACTATGTATTAGAGCCTGCTGAATTTGAAAAAGAATATTATCGTGAAGAAGAAGCCCAATACCGTACTGTTGCAGCTTATGTTTTTGTTGTTTTAATGATAATGGCGGTATTTAGCAGTTTTGCATACCAGTTTACAGGCATTACCGGTGAGAAGCAATTAAAAGTTACCGAAATGATAGTTTCAGCTATTAAGCCAAAAGTTTGGATGGATGGCAAAATTGTGGGAATCACCCTTACCGGTTTATCATCAATGCTCTCATACCTTGTTATTGCCATTCTCGGTGGTATTGTAATCTTTATCCTGGCAAACATATCAGCTGCAAGTGTGCTTAAGTATATACATTTGCCGTCAATTATCCTGTTCTTTTTGTTCACAATAATGGGAATATTAATGTGGAATGCTTTTATGGCTGCCATAGCATCAATTATCACCGACCCAAACAATTCCGGAAAGAGTTCGATTATGTTTATTCCTGTGGCTTTTGTGCTTAACTCGTTTTTTGTGATCAGTTATCCTGAGAGTAACCTGGCTACTTTCTTTTCATGGTTCCCTCTTACTTCACCATCAACCATGCCTATACTATGGTCAATAACAGATATTGCTTTATGGCAACTGGCAGGTTCGTTTATAGTTTTAACTGCAACTTTTTATTTGCTCCGCACCCTTGCAGCCAAAATTTTCAGAGTATCTATCCTGATAAGCGGAAACGAACCATCGTGGGGTGAGGTTTTCAGGTTGGCCTGGAGGGCGTAGAGTGATTTTTGATATTTTTATTTTTAATGCTATATTTGCATAGAAATATTGAATTTGAAATCCAAGATATCTATGTTAATAAAAAGGCAAATTGAAAGCACAGTAGATGAATACAGTAATGTATTCCCTGTAATAGCAATACTTGGGCCAAGGCAATGCGGTAAAACGACTTTCACTAAACAATATATTGAGAATAACCTGGCATCATATATTTATCTTGATCTGGAAAAGCCTACGGATTACAATAAACTGGAAAATCCACAGCTTTACTTTTCAGAAAATCCTGACAAATGTATTATTATTGACGAGATACAGCGTAAGCCTGAACTTTTCCCTGTATTAAGGTCTGTCATTGATGAGAAAAAAGATAATTGCCGGTTTATTATTCTTGGCTCGGCAAGTCCTGATCTTATCAAACAAAGTTCCGAAACTCTTGCAGGCAGAATAGGTTATGTTGAATTGGCTCCATTTTCTTACACTGAAATAGCTGAAAATTATAATTTGCAAAAACATTTTTTTTCCGGGGGATTTCCTCCTGCTTATTTGTCTAAAAGCATCAGGTCTTCAAATATTTGGTTGGATAATTTCATTAAAACTTATATAGAGAGAGATTTGCCCATGTTAGGTTTAAAGGCCAATCCTAACTTGGTCCGCAAGCTTTGGGAAATGCTGTCATGGCAAGCAGGCAGTTTGCTGAATTATAACACATTATCAGGGTCATTGGGTGTCTCTAACAAAACGGTATCAAACTATATTGACTTTTTAGAGAACTCTTATATTGTTTACCGCCTTCATCCATATAGCTACAACATTAAGAAACGCCTTGTTAAAACCCCTAAAATATATTTGTCTGATACGGGGGTTTTACACCGGCTTTTGCGGATAACCGATTATGAACAACTATTGGGTAACCCCTTAGTTGGAAGGACATGGGAAAACTTTATAATCAATCAAATCAGAAATCAAAAATCATCTGATTATGATCTGTATTTTTTCAGAACTCATGCCGGGGCTGAACTGGATCTGCTACTGGTAAAAGGATTGAAACCGGAAATGTCGGTAGAGATAAAATTTTCAGAAAAGCCTAAAGTTTCAAGAGGTTTTATCAGCAACATTGAAACATTAAATACGAAGAAAAACTTCATAATAACACCGGTCTCAAAAGAAGACTATAAAATAAGAAATAACATTGTTGTTTGCGGATATGATGTTTTTCTTGAAAAATATTTAAATATATAATTTGTGCTAAAGTTGAATGATGTAAGGTTTAATTTAAAATTATAACTACTACCGTTTTTTATGCCTTATATTTTTTGGTTGTTCTTAGTTCTTGATTTTGTCATTTTTTAATGATAAAAAGTTTATCCGATAGGATAAATAACCTGGCAGATATTACTCATAAAAATGTAACTTTTACCTAATTTTGATTACTAAATAATTGAAACTAATAAATTCAGCATGTTGAATAAATTTAAACCTGAGCTTCTTATATATATCCCGGCTGGGACTTGTTTATAACCACATTAAGTTATGCAATTGGTGGCCCGGCAATGATGTTTGTTTATATTTATATTTTAGCACTGATTTACCATAAAAATGTTCTGAATAAAATCATTCAAGCAATATGCAAAACAGGTCAAATGGCTTTTACCAACTACCTGACCCAATCAATTATTTGCACGACCATCTTTTATTCATACGGTTTGGGTTTATATGGAAAAGTTAATTTCTGGCAAGGGATTTTGCTAGCTATTGCTATTTATATAGTTCAGGTCATTTGGAGCCATTACTGGCTGAAATACTATAAATTTGGCCCGTTTGAATGGCTATGGCGTTCAATGACTTATGGTAAGCGGCAGCCGATGAGAAGAAACTGATTTTCACAAACAAAAACTTATATAAAACATTTATTAAAAATTATTAACTTTACACATATTCATTTAACCACACCAATAAGCTTTACATTGACGCAAACACTTTATATAAAGTTATTCGATTACTTTTAAAAACTTTTTTCTCTTTTCTTTGTAACTTAACATTTATATTTTTATCTTACATTTCGAAAGTAAGTAAGTTATTGTAAAACAGATTGCTAATTCTAGTTTTGAGATGAAACCAAAAGAAATAATTGTAAATGATAAAATGCAGCAGGGGTATCGCTACCTGTTAACTAAGCCTATGGGTCGGTGCTTTCACCGGGACTTTTCTCCTGATCTCACTCCTAAGCAAATGCTGGAGTTGGGGGTTTTTGGCGGAAAGTACATGAATGATTGCCGCGAAGAGTTTCCGGCCTCGTGGTTTGAAAAAGCAAAATTGTCTCCTGATCGATCAGATCCTAAGATCAACTATTTCAAGGTAAATGCTTCTAAACCTCTTTCATATTGGATTGAAAAGGGTTGGATCAGGTCTCAGGATCCCAGGGGATGGTTTCAATGGTATTGCAGATACTATATGGGTAGACGATCAGAAGATGATGAACGCCAGATCAAACGCTGGAAAGCAATGCAACGCCACATTGGTCAGCTTAAAAAAAACTGCCGTGAAAAAGACCTGGCATGCAGGCCAGCCCAAAGACAGGCTCTTTTGCACTGGGCATATGATAGCAGGAAAATATAATACTATAGCAGAAAACACACTAAACAGCTCCTTCAGATGCAATATACGGCTTTGGGTTTTACATCCTTATTTTCCAATTTTATGACATATTTGTTTTCCGGTAACAAGTTATTTCTCATTTCTTGTTTTGAAAACTTTTTCACCCTTGCTTTACCATATTTATCAAAAGTTGCATTTGATACTTGAACTTCCAGTGCAATTTAAACTAATACCAATATAATTCATATTAAAAAAAATTGTAAACTTGCAACTAATAATTAAATAAATATATTATGAGTAAAGCATTAAAATTGTTCAAAAGCAAGGAGCACAAGAGCCGCTCTGATGTGGTTGGCTTTCTTAAGCAGTTAGCAGAAAAAATCGAAAATGGTAATGTTACCTTACGCGGCGGTAGTGAAGAGATCCGACTCGAAATCCCCGACAAGGTTGTTCTCGAGGTGGAAGTTGATGAAGAAGAGAAAAAAGCAAAAGGCAAAGAACACAGCCTTGAAATTGAAATAAAATGGTATGATAAGGATATTTTAAACGACTCAATTAAAATTGAGTAAAAGGTAACAATATTAAACTTCATTTATTTTATAAAAGTCTTTGATAATAGATAAGAGTATAAAAAGAACTTGAATGCAGCGAAAGGCATAATACTATATTTTTTTATTTGTACAAAATTTATTTCAGGTTCTAATTATAACTATTTAGTAATTGGTAACGAGTAACGATTAACACGCTAAACTCATCTTCTTTCGTGAATATTTAGTTAATGAGGGTTTTATTTTTTGTGATCTTTTGCGGTATGATATAATTTAAACAAAGTTTTAAATGTAATTTTAACTGCTTAGGATTAGCTCTGTATACTTCATAACTCAAAAATTTTCTTAAAATATTATTTTCATCTTAAATTGCAATTCCCAACCTAATAACAATCCATAAAATTATCTTTAACCATATTCGATCGTTAACGGCAATCCTTGTATTATCCTGCAGAGTAATTAATTATCAGTTTATTTATATGTTTTTTATAAAAATCGTGTAACTTTTAAAACACACAAACCGTCTTATTAACAATATAATTACAAGGATATAAGAATGGTTAATATCTAATTAATATAAAACTTATTTATTTAAAAATCTTTCATTTATGAAAACAGCAATCTTAACATTCAGTCTCATCAGCATCCTGTTTTTAACAAACCTGACAGCAGGAACTATCGCTGAAAATAAATCAGCGAAGATTGATTCAATTATTTCACAACAACACTCAGAGGGTCAACCAGGAGGTGTTCTGGCTGTAATCTCAAAAGGTGATATTGCTGAAAAAAGATTCTTTGGCATTATGAATTCTGAAAATAATATAGTTATAGATGAAAATACACTTTTTGATATAGCTTCAGTTGCTAAGCAATTTACGGCTTTTTCAATATTGTTGCTTGAAAAGGATGAGCAAATCGACCTTGACAGCGATATAAGGGAGTATCTTTCTTACTTGCCTGATTATGGCTACGAGATAACTATACGCAATCTCATTCAGCATACATCCGGAATAGCATCAACTGATTGGCTAAGGCTTTTATCAGGCATTCCTTTTGATATTAAATGGACTCATCAGGACGAAATTGACATAATTAAGAAATATTCCAGGCTTAACTTTACGCCTAATACCAAACATGTTTATTCAAATGCCGGATATTCTTTGCTTGCAAGTATAGTAGAAGAAGTTAGCGGGATGTCTTTTCCGCATTTCTTATCCAAAAAGGTGTTTAAACCACTTGAAATGAAAACAGCTGTAGTTTATGACAGCCCTAAAAATGAGCAATTAAACAGTGCAACAGGCTACAAAATAGTTAATGAAAAAGCTGAAGTTGTTAGTTCATCTGAGGACTTTTCTTATGGAAGTGGAAATATTCATGCCAGTATTAATGATATGATATCCTGGGGAAATAATTTTTTCTCTCCAAAGGTGGGAGATAAAAATATTATTAACAGGATGCTCAGCAAGTATAATGTTCTGGAAAATGGTGACAGTATTAGTTACACCTATGGTTTGTATGTCAGAGAATATAAAGGTGTAAAAATGGTTTCTCATAGTGGTGGCATCCCCGGCTTTAGAAGCCAGTTTATGATTTTTCCTGAAGACGAACTTATTGTAATAGTAATGCTGAATAATGAAAGTATTAACTCCAGTGCAATTGCAACTTCTGTTGCTGAGCTATACCTTGCAGACAGAATTATGGAAAAAGAGGTTGCTAAAAGGGTTGAAACTGAGCTGAATTTATCTAAAACCAAAAGTTATACCGGTAATTATACTTTACCTGATGGCATGGAATTTGAATTTGTTCTTGAAAAAGATACCTTCTGGCTACTTTTGCCCGGAGACCATAAATTCCAACTTTTTGCAGAAAGTGATACTGAATTCTTTTTAAAAGATTTTGATGCCCGGGTGACTTTTTTAGACGATTCTGATGGTGATGTGAATGAAATGATATGGCATCAGGGCGGCAATGATTATCATGCCACAAGGAGTGTTGACAGAGTTCCTTTGACACTGGAGGAAACAGCTATGTTTGCAGGTGATTATTATCAAAAAGACCTTAAAACTGATTATAAAGTTGTTTTTGAAAATGACAAGCTGTCTCTGCATCCACCTGAAACATTTGAAAAGTATTTTGGAGCTAGCTTTATTGACCTTAATCACGTAAATGGCGATAGATTTGCGACAGATAGATTTGGTATGGTTGAATTCACACGTAATAATAAGAATGAGATTAACGGTTTCATTTTGATGAATATCGGGCGATTACAAAATGTTGAATTCATTAAAAGATAAATAAAACAAAAGGATAATATAATCAATTATTGATTGTGCCTGTGTAATATACTATCATAAAACAATATAAGACGCCACTTAAAATTAACATAAAACAATCCTTATCACATACAGCTTCCAGCCTTATGATTTGACTGTATTCAAAAATTATCAGAGTAAATCATTTATTTACCTTCATAAACTGCACCACTAATATTATCTTGTTTTCCGCCGGAAGCACTTTTTAGAATATTAGGCATGTTATTTATTCGTAATACCCCCAAAAAGGCAAAAACAATAGCTTCTTTATAATCTATTATATCGTCAGCAGGAATAAAAACCTCTGATTCAAGTCTGTTTTTTAATAGCTTAATTAAAAATTTATTGTGGCCACCTCCACCTGTAACAAGAATTCTTTTTACTGAATATTTTGATGTTATTTTTTTTACCTGGCATGTAATATGTTCGTAAAAAGACCTTAATATATCTTGCAATGGCATATTATTATATTTTTCGATAAGAGGGAATACATGCTTGTCAACCCATTCGGCACCAAGAGATTTGGGTGGTGTCTTTTTATAAAATGCCAGATCATTGAGATCGCTAATAAAATCAACTGATAAACTTCCCAGGCTTGCAATTTTCCCATCCGGATCATAATAATATTTTTTATCTATATCATCAGATAATAACCCGGAAACTTCCTTACTTCTTTTTTTAACAAGGTAATTTATAACAAAGTTAACCGGACAAATATCAAAAGCCAGCCTTTTATCCTGATATTTAAAAGATATATTGGCAAAGCCCCCCAAATTAAGACAAGCATCATATTGACCAAAAAGCAGCTCATCTCCTATAGGCACAATAGGAGCTCCCTGACCGCCTGAAGCCACATTCATAGACCTAAAATCACATACTACTGTACATCGGGTTTTAGCAGCAATAGCAGAACCATCACCTATCTGAAAAGTAAAGCCGTTTCCAGGCTGATGATAAATAGTATGACCATGACTGGCTATAATATCAGGAGAATTAAGTCGATACTTTTTTAAAAAATCGTTTGTTATTTTCCCAAGGTAATGACCATATTCAACATGGTTTTTTATTAGCTCTTGAGAATTTATTCGGGGAGCATTAGTCAGTTTATCAGTCCATTTTTCTGAATAGCTTATTTTTTGAGCTTTAATAATTCTGAAATCCCAAAAGGATTTTTTTTTCTCAAACTCGCAATATGCAATGTCTACCCCATCAAGAGATGTCCCCGACATTAGTCCGATAGCAGTATGTTTCACAAGAATATGTTTGTTAATTGCTCTTTTTATACTTTAAAAATTGCCAATACGATATTATAGTAATGAGCAAGTAAATATTAAAATTTGAATTTATTTATGATTAACACTTATATTTTTACACTAATAGCATAATTTAAAGGTAATCAATTATTTTTTCTAGCCCAACACCTCTTGATGCTTTAATTAGTATGTTACTATTTGACAGAGGATTATGTTTTAGCCATGTAATAATTTCTTTATTATCATAAAAGCAACTCAGATTTTGCCCGTTCTTTGCAACGGCAGAGAATTCTTTACCGACTAAAAGTATTTTATCATATTTTTGTTTAAGAACTTCATTTAATATTTTTGCATGCTCTTTTTTAGAATCTTCACCCAGTTCCAACATATCACCAAGAATAACGACCTTATTGGCAAGATTCATTGAATAAAAAGCTTCAATAGCCTGATTCATGCTGGTGGGATTAGCATTATAGGCATCCATAAGAATGGTGTTGCGATCTGTTTCAATCAATTGCGAACGGTTGTTTGTTGGAATATAAGATTCGATGGCTTTTTTAATATCTTCTTTTTCCACTCCGAAGTAAGACCCTACACTTATAGCCGCCATTATATTTTCAAAATTATAGTTACCGAAAACATTACTACTTATAACATATTTTTTGTTTAACGACTTTTTACATGAGAAAGTAATTTTTAAAAATTTATTGGTTTTATGAATTTCCCCGAAATAATCAGCATTCTGTGATTTGCCATAAGTAATTTTTGGTAGATTGCCTGATAGTTTAAACAATTTAGGGTCATCATAATTAACAAAGACCTTACCATTGTTATTCTTTATATATTCATACAGTTCAGATTTCGCCTTAGTTATATTTTCAATATTTTTAAAACCTTCAAGATGTGCTTTTCCAATATTCGTAATAATTCCATATGATGGTTTTGCCAGTTGGCAAAGCTCATGTATTTCACCGACATGATTTGCGCCCATTTCCACCACAGCAATTTCAGCATCATTTTTTATTGATAGTATTGTTATAGGAACACCAATATGATTGTTGTAGTTACCTTTTGTAGCATATGTTTTATATTTTTTTCCAAGAACGGTAGATATAAGTTCTTTTGTTGTTGTTTTACCATTTGTACCTGTAATTCCTATAAATGGAATATTGAAAATATTTCTGTGACTTAGCGCAATAGAGTGTAATGTTTTCAAAACATCGGGCACAAGCACAAATTTATCATTTTCGACTATTTTGGGGTCATCAACAACTGCTATTTCACAACCTTTGTTTATCGCATCATTTGCAAAATTGTTTCCATCAAAGTTTTCTCCCTTAAGAGCAAAAAAAATGGTGTTGTTTTTTGCTTCCCTGCTATCGGTACAAATTGCACTTCCGGACAAAATTGCATTATATATTTTTTTTTCAGCCTTATCCATCAAAAATTGAAATATTTTTAAATACCTGGTTTTAAAAAACCCCATTTGAGAATAACAAATGGGGTTTGTAAATATTATATTACAAGATTTTCAAAAAAACGTCAGTACTTTATCGGGCTTCCAACTCTGTCCATAGCGCATCTGAACCCGATATGGCTTGCTGCTTCATTTTGGTCCATAAATCTTCTTGTTCCGGGAACGATCCAATAGGCTCTATCTTTCCATGAGCCGCCCTTATATACCCTGGCTTCATCATTAATCAATGAGGTAACGCCATATTCGTACATAAGCCTGTCCTCTCCTATTTCTTCTTCAATTTCTTGTTGTGAACGATCGTAAAAAATACTTGAAGCCTGGTCACCATCGCGGTAACTGATATTATCGGCCTGACGGTAGTTACGACGTGTAGCGGTTTCCTCTTCTGTTACTCTTTGCCATTGCGGGCGATTAAATTCATCTGGTATAGGCTCGCCGGTATCTTCATCAATTTCTAATCTTTTAAAAACATTTCCGCGAAATGGCCTGAATGCCGTAGCATCTTCATGACTGAGCGGACGATAAACATCTTTTACCCACTCACTGACATTTCCACCCATATTGTACAAACCATAATCATTTGGCCAGTAGGCGTAAACAGGAACAGTCACTTCTCCCGCATCATTCAAGTCTCCCGCAACACCCATCATATCTCCGCGACCTCTTTTTATATTAGCCATAAAAATACCCATTGTTTCTCTCTCGCTTGAACGCACTTGGTGACCATTCCAGGGATACATCCGCCTCTCAACAATTCTTTCATGCACGGTATTACCTATTAAACCTAATGCCGCAAACTCCCACTCAGCCTCCGTAGGCAATCTATAGGCAGGTAATAAAAAGCCATCTTGCCTGGTAACATGTCTATAATCACCATCAGGTGTTTCGTATAACGCATCAGCACCCCTGGTAAATTCATCATATTGATTAGCAAGCAAATAAGCTTCAGTATTAAAGTAATTGTAAGGATCTGCATCAAAAGTTGTAAGTTCTAATAACCCTTCGCGAACAAGAATCATTTCGTTGACCCTGTCTGTCCGCCATGAAGCATAATCAGATGCCTGAACCCAACTTACACCAACAACCGGATGATCCTGGTATGCAGGATGCCTTAAATAGTTATCAACATATGGTTCATTATATGCTAACTCATCCCTCCATACCAAAGTGTCGGGAAGAGCATCCCTGTATACTTCATAATAATCATCCATGGGATCATTACCAAAAACCCTGCCTAGCCAATGAAGATATTCAAGGTAATCAAGATTGCTAACTTCGGTCTCATCCATATAAAATGAGGAAACAGTAACTCGGCGCGGAATATTATTCCAATCAAACATTACGTCTTGTTCGGTACGCCCCATCACAAAAGTACCACCTTCAATAAACACAAGGCCGGGACCTGTTTCTTGTTTGACTTCTTCTGTTTTTTCAAAACCACCCCACTCCGGATCATTATATTCCCAACCTGTAGTGCGAGAAGTTTCTCTACGACATGATGATGACATCAAAACAATAGCCAAAATAAAAGCAAATGTAAGGATTAAATTTTTTGAATTCCTTGTCATAGTAATTTAGTTTTAAGATTTGCAACAAAAATAATTAAAAATTTGGACAGTTTAGTATTTTATATTCAAGTTTTTGCCTCTCACAATCAAAATTCAGTGAAACACTGATTTCATGTATACCCGAAATTCCTGGATAACTACCTGATAATGAGTAATCAAAGCTATACCCTATTCGGTAGTTTTTCTGATATAACCCCAGGAGAAAAATCAGTGTTTTTTGGTCTTCAAAATCCTGCCTAAACCAAACTCCTGTGGTTAAGGGCTCAATGTCAAAATATGCCCCATAATTTATACGCAAAAAGTCACCCTGATGTTGCATTATAATGTTAGGGGAAAAATCAATATCCTTTAAGTTTCTTCTGTAGCTGTCAAATTGAAAAATTGCTCCACCATGCAACGTAAGTTTAACTGGCAACCTTTGATCTGAAAAAAAACTTTCAACAGGACGGGTAAGGTGATGCCCTGCTACACCGGCAAAAAAATCTTCAGAATAAAATAAAAGACCTGTTGATACATCTAAAGCATGAATCCAGGTACTTTCAGGTGGAATTTCCCCGGTCGGAATTATGTTGCCGGTAAACGGGTCATATTGATCAGGAAAAACAAGCTCATCCCAGTTAAGATCTTTTCTGTAATATGATGCATTAACTCCAAAGTTCAAATGCAAATCTCTGGTCAATTGTGTATGGTAAGAGTAAATACCCCCTATTAAATGACGTTTTAACATTTCTCCCAAATTTTCGCTTGTAACCAGTAAACCTATACCACCTGAAACCGGCCGCCAATGCCGATGATATGATGCACTGTATGTCGAAAGATGACCAAAGTCAGGATAAGGATGATTACGATAATTAAGATGTAAGCTAGGGCATATATTAACACCGGCAAATGCAGGATTAAGATATAAGGGGTTTGAATAGAACTGCGAAAATATTGCATCCTGACCAAAACTATTATAAGGAACACAACAAGAAATCATAACAAAAGATATTACTGCCAGCAAACTTTTTCTGTGCATGTTTGTTTATTCTATGATTATATTCTTTAACGGAAAAGTTATAGGTTTAGTTTACAAGTATGATAATTTCAAATTTTCATAATATTTATAAGATTTTTAAATCAATAACTCACTATTGTAAATCAATTATTAATTTGATATTTTTGAATTATTATTTTTTGATAACAACCTTAATTCTTACGTTTTTATAAAGATTTTTTGCATAATAATGAATACTGATAAGGCGTTAAAAAAAGAAGTTATCTTTGTCTTGTTTTTTTGATAAATCAGGTTATCAATTTTTGCTTATACATAATTAGTTAAATGACAAAAGAATTAACAATATACTACATTAGGATCGTTTTATTTACTTTTTTGTTTTATTGTCATTCCGGGTTAATTAATTGCGCAAATTCAGCAGAAAAGGAAAGCTATAAACTAAAATGGAGAGGCTTACAACAAATTGAATTTGAAGATGAGAAAGTTCAATACCTAAGTATTGGCGAATCATTGTTTTTAGATTCTGTTCCCGGTATTCCATACTTTTTTGAACGTTTTAAAATTGATGTTCCTCATATTTCCTACGATGTTTCATTGTCTCAGACTGAAACTAAAAAAATTACAGGGGCTGAAAAAGCTTTTCTTGAAGAAACAGGTTTTAAAGCCGAAAATTTTATTTTAAAATCGAAGCTGGTTCAAGAAAGAGGTGTAAGATATTTGGAAATCAACCTTGTACCTTTGCGATATAACAGTAAAACGGAGACATTCGAAAAACTTGTTTCTTTTAGTATTGATAAAGATTATATTCACGACGCATCATTTAGTGATGAACCCGCTCAAAGTTATGCTGAAGAAAGTGTACTCGCTGAAGGAGAGTGGTATAAATTATGTATTGCTGAAACAGGAATTCATAAATTAAATTATTCCGATTTGGAATCATTGGGTATTAATCCCGGTGATATAAAACGCAAAAATTTCAGTCTTTTTGGCAATGGTGCCGGCATCTTGCCCGAAACTAATGATAAATTCAGATATGCTGATTTGAAAGAAAATGCCATATACATATCAGGTAGCCCGAATGGCAAATTTACAGAATCTGATTATATACTTTTTTACGGCAAATCACCGCACCAATGGGAATTTAATGATGATAAAGGTATCTGGGAACATGAAGTGCATTATTACACTGATAAAAACTGTTATTTTCTGACAACTGATCAAGGAGAAGGCAAAAGAATTTCTCAACGCGAATCAGTCTCAGAACCAGCTGAAACAAACATAACATCATTTATTGACTATGATTATCATCAAAATGATCAGAGAAATTTGATAAGTAGTGGAAGAATTTGGTATGGTGAGGTTTTTAATACTACATTATCAAGAGATTTTGATTTTTCTTTTAATGATATTGTTAGTGGCGGACAAGGTCACTTAAAAACACATCTTGCAGCACGTTCTTCAATATCATCATCGTTTTTGGTCAGCATCGAAGACAGTAATGAACAAATAAATATTCCCAGCGTAAATACTGCATCAAGTATAAGAGATTATGCAAAATATTCAGAAGATTATGTATCTTTTACGCAAACATCTTCTGATATCGATGTTGAAATTTCATATAACCAAACTGCACCGGGTGGAACCGGATGGCTAAATTATATTGCATTAAATGTTGAGAGGAAGCTAAGGTTCAGAGAACCCCAGTTATGCTTCAGGGCTACAGGATTAAAAGATAAGGTTGCCGAGTATAAACTGGAGAATACTGATAGCAATGTTGAAGTATGGGATGTCAGTGACCGATTCAACATTAAACGCCAGCTTGGTAATTTTCAAGGCAATAGCTTTGTTTTTAGGGTTCATGGTAAAGAAATTATGCGCTTTGTTGCTCATGACGGATCAGGTTATATCACTCCTGAATTAAAAGGCAAAATACCTAACCAAAACCTTCATGGCAAAGAATCTCATGACCTTGTTATTGTCACACCACCTAAACTGCTTAATGAAGCCAAACAATTAGCAAATTTTCGAAAAGAAAATGACGGGCTATCGGTTTTGGTAGCTACAACAGACCAGGTTTATAACGAATTTTCATCGGGGGTACAAGATATAAGTGCCATCAGAAACTTTATGAAAATGTTTTATGATCGTTCCAAAAACCAGGAACAAATGCCACGATACTTATTGTTGTTTGGTAATGGAACCTACGACAACAAAGATATACTTGGTTATGGCGGCAACCTTATTCCAACTTTTCAAACAAGAAACTCCTTACATTACTCTGATTCATGGATTTCGGATGACTTCTTCGGTTTACTTTCAGATGGTGAAGGCAAAGATGCAGAAGGTAACCTTGATATAGGTATTGGCAGGTTGCCTGTGCGTAATGTAAATGATGCATCTGCAATAGTAGATAAAATAATAAGATACGATAAGCGAATTGAAGGTTGGGATTATGGAGGTGATAATCATGGTTTTGCCGGCCTGGTGCCCAACTATTCTGATTGGCGTAATAAAGTTACACTGATAGCTGATGACGGTGATAGTAATCGCCATTTTTATGATGCCGAAGAGCTATACGATCTTATGAAACAATATAACAGGGTCTTAAATAGTGACAAAAGTAACAATAACAGGGTCTACAATATTGAAAAGATATATCTTGATGCATACGAAAAAGTTATTATGGCAGGAGGTGAAAGATACCCCGAAGTTAACAAAGCAATAAATAACCGTGTGAATCAAGGTTCTCTATTGATAAATTATATAGGGCACGGAGGGTTTAACGGGCTTTCGCAGCAGAGGGTATTGACTTTTGATGATATCAGAACCTGGGAAAACTACTATAATCTTCCGGTTTTTATGACGGCTACCTGTGAGTTTAGTGCGTTTGACATACCAGACCCATCGAATTTATCGGCCGGGGTAAGAATTTTTCTTAAAAGAGACGGTGGAGCTTCGGCACTTTTTACAACTACACGACTGGCCTGGGCAGGATCCAACCAAACCCTGAATATGAATTTTATGTCAAATGCTTTCAGCCCAATGGATAACGGAAAGTACCCCCGATTGGGTGATATAATCAGAAAATCCAAAGTAGAAAGCGGATCAGGAAGTAACATCATGAATTTCGTGCTCTTAGGCGACCCCTCAATGCAATTGGCCTATCCAAAACATAAAGTAAAAACCACATCTGTTCCGGATACAATAAGAGCCCTGGAACCAGTCACCATCGAAGGAAAGATAGTCAATGAACAGGGTGTTTTATTGGATGACTATAACGGAATCGTATATCCCACTATATACGATAAAAGACGAACATTCGAAACCCTTGGTAATAGCAGCGATAGCTATCCTGCTGAGTTTGAAATGCGAACAAATGTGCTTTTTACCGGAAAAGTAACAGTGAAAAATGGTAAATTCGATTTTAATTTTATAGTACCCAGGGATATAGGATACAACTTCGGAAAAGGCAAAATAAGTTACTACAGTGATGATGGAAATATTGACGGTCATGGCTACTTCGATAAATTTATGGTTGGAGGTACATACGATAATTACGACCCTGATCATGAAGGACCGCAAATAGATTTATACCTGGATGATAAAAATTTTGTTTCCGGTGAAACTGTTGATCAAAATCCATTATTACTTGCATACTTATTTGATGAAAGCGGTATAAATATCACAGGCCAATTGGGTCATGACATTATAGCCAATTTAAGCGGCGAAACAACCGAACAATTTGTGCTAAACAACTACTATAAGCCCGATAAAGACACATATAAAAGTGGGCGCATTGTCTATCCGATAACTGATTTGAATGAAGGCCATCACACCCTCAACCTAAGAGTATGGGATATACATAACAACCCTTCTGATGCTTCAATTGACTTTATTGTTGCCGACAGCCAGGAATTTGCATTACAAAACCTCATTAATTATCCAAACCCATTCTCATATAATACCACATTTGAGTTTTCATATACCGATACCGATGCATACGAAATGGAGGTCAGCATTAACATTTATAACATAAAGGGTAAAAGAGTATCAAACATAAAAGAAACCATCAATATTACCGGCCTTGATCAATTCAGTATTGATTGGAATGGCGTAGGCGATAATGGCAGCATCCTTGATTCAGGATTCTATATATATAATGTAGTTGTTTCAACTCCTGATGGAGAGGTAGCATCAAAATCAAACAAACTTGTTATCATAAGATAACTTGTGAAAAAATATTTTTAATATAAAAACCGGAGACCAAATGATAAGATTGTAGCAAAAATTGCACAATACTTATTTTTGAAATTATTAACCCTTAAAAATAAAGTTTGCTTTAAACAAATTATCTAAATGATTTTTTATTATAAAATTAAAACTAATAGGGTACTATACAAGTTTTATGCAAAAACAATCAATAAATAATATAAAACAATAAGAACCAAATTCGCCCGTTATATATTTGCTTTGACCTTTTAAGGTTTATGTTAATTCAAACTATGCGATACAATAATTTTCTAACTTAAATACTAAAAAAATTATCAAACAATGAGTGCTTTTTTCAAATATTTTTCTATAACATTATCATTATTAATATTTACCGGAAATATTTTGCATAGCGAAGGTGATTATGGGGGCATTACCGGACAGAACAGAGAATTTAACCCTATTACAACAGCGGTTCCGTTTTTAATGATCGCTCCTGATGCCCGGTCTGGTGCTTTAGGTGATGCTGGCGTATCATCAAAACCTGATGTAAATTCAATGCATTGGAATCCGGCTAAATATTCATTTACAGAACAGGATTTTGGCATTTCAATGAATTATACTCCCTGGCTAAGATCATTGATTGATGATATAAATTTTTCAAATCTAAATGCTTTTTACAGGATTGATGACCTTCAAACTGTTGCAACCAGCCTGAAATATTTTTCCCTGGGTGAAATCAATTTTACAGGTGAAGCTGGCCAGGATCTAGGAACAGTTCGCCCAAATGAATTTTCTGTAGATGTTGCTTATTCGCGAAAATTAGGTGACAATTTATCTGGTGCCATTGCAGCAAGATATATTTATTCTAACCTCACAGGAGGGCGGTTCGTTGAAAACTATGAAACAGGGCCCGGACAGGCTATTGCAGCAGATGTAGCAGTATATTATCAAAGCGAACTTAATTGGGATACACCCACACTATTTGCAGCAGGGTTAAATATTTCAAATATTGGTAATAAAATTTCCTATACCGATGAGCATCAAGCCAATTTCCTCCCTACTAATCTTAGATTAGGCCCTTCTCTTACTTTTGAACTTGATGATTTTAATACAATAACTGTAATGGTTGACATGAACAAATTGCTGGTTCCAACACCTCCAATTTATGCAAGAGATGAAGATGGAAACGTTAAAATTGATGATGACGGCAACTATATTATAGAAAGTGGAAAAGACCCTGACCGGTCTGTTGTAGCCGGCATTTTCGGCTCTTTTAATGATGCCCCGGGAGGATGGCAGGAAGAACTACAGGAAATTATGTTTGCCACAGGCGTTGAATACTGGTATGATAATCAATTTGCCATCAGAGCAGGATATTTCAATGAACATGAAAATAAAGGCAACAGAAAATATTTTACAGCAGGATTAGGTCTAAAATATAATGTATTCGGAATAGATTTTTCATATATAATCCCCGTTGCCCAAAGAAGCCCGCTTGAAGATGTTTTGAGATTTTCATTAGAACTTGATTTTGAAGCTCTTCGGATGGATTAGAAAGCAAACCAATAAAAATTGCTTGTTTTATTCAAAACGGGTTGTTAATTTTACAACAAAATTAAAAACCCGTTTTATTTTATGATTTTCAGAACTGGTTTTGGGTGTGATACTCATCGTTTGGTAAAAGGTCGCAAGCTTATTTTGGGAGGTGTTGAAATAAGTTCAGAGTTTGGTTCATTAGCCCACTCTGATGGTGATGTGCTAATACATTCAATTATTGATGCACTCCTCGGGGCACTTGCTTTGGGCGATATTGGAACACACTTTCCTGACAACGACAAGCAATACAAAGATATTGACAGCAAAATTTTGCTCAAAAAAACCTATGATATTATCTTATCAAAAGGTTACAAAATTATAAATATTGACTCTACAATTTGTTTACAAAGCCCTAAGTTGTTATCATACATTAATAATATCAGGAAATCAATAGCAGAAACTCTAAATATTTCTAAAGAAAATGTTTCTGTTAAAGCATCTACAACTGAAAAAATGGGTTTTATTGGCAAAGGAGAAGGAATATCGGCTTATGCCATGGTTTTTTTGGCAAAAAATGATCCCGTCATTGAATAACGAAGTATATTTAATTGCTCTTAAGGCAAGTAAAACCATAAAATGATTACAAATAAACATTTATAATCATACTTAATTCAGCTTTTTATTATTACCAAAAAATAAAGCGCCTATGAAAGAAACTAAAACAGCAATAGTAACCGGTGGTTACGGTGAAATTGGCAAAGCTATAGCCAAGGGCCTTGGTGAATCAGGATATAAAGTTGTGCTTATTGGCCGCGACAAAAATAAGTTACAAAAAGCTTCCGAAGAAATTATTCAAACCACGCGTAATGAAGATATAAATTATTTTGCCGTTGATCTGTCAAGGAAAAAAGAAATCGAAGGACTTGCCAAAGCCTGGAACGAACAATTAGATGTACTTGTAAACAATGCAGCCACAACTCCAAATAAAAGGGAAGAAACGCCCGAGGGCATTGAAAAGCAGTTTGCTACCAATGTGTTGGGTTATTTTTGGATGATCAAATATTTGCATCCTTTTATGGAAAACCGGGATGATGCAAGGATTGTTAATGTTGCCAGCTACTGGGCGGGTGGCCTGGATTTAAACGATATTGAATCGCAAAATACTATTTACGATAACGATGATGTTTATCGCAAATGCAAACAAGCTAACAGGATGTTGTCGGCAGCTTTTGCCGAAAGTCTACTGGAAAAAAACATTGCCGTAACAGCTTGCCATCCGGGTGATGTAAGATCAAAGCTAAGCAATAGCCTGGGGCATGGTGGATGGGAATTGCCCGGGCAAGGTGCTGAAACTCCACTCTGGTGTGCAACTGCACCTGAATTAAAAGGTGTAACGGGTAAATATTTTGAAAATAGATCGGAAGTTAAATGCCGATTCGCTGATGATAAAAAAGCTACCGAAAAACTATATGCTATATGTGATAAATATTAATATATGGTTAGGTTTTTCGTTTACCTTATTATATCAACCACAAAGAGATCTTGATACCATAATCAATATTAGACAATAAAAAAATCGTTATAAACTAAAAGTCAAAAACATTATGCAATTTTATAAAGCTGATTTGCTAATGTAATGACAGCAACTTAATCTTTTTAATCCTGAACAAGCACAATCTTATTTCTGTCATTCTGGTATATAGCTCTTCTGAAAAGGGCAAATTTAACAAACTCTTCAGCGTCAAACTTCCCGGTTTTCTCATAATACTTCCTTCTAACAATTAACTTTCCCTTTTTTTGATTGTAATCATAATTTAAGTGATAAGAACCAAAAGGTGTGACAAGCCGGGCATCTTCAGGTATATAACCGGGTTTATAACCGGAAGGTAAAGACCATACTATTGAATCATTATGATAGAGGTATCCATCAAGCTCAAAATCATAAACCCTTTCTTTTGTTGATGGAACAACTGAAACGTTTTTATTAAATATTACGGGTCTAAAAAAAATTCGTTCCCCGGCTCGGCTGACATAGTTTCTTGCATTTAATTTTATATGCTTTTGAATGCGAGGCAACGGATCAAATAATTCCTTGTATTCCAAATCAACTATTTCAGCATTGTTGACTTTTATATTGTTTAACAAAAAATCTTTTTGACGTTGTTTGCCTGCCAAAGTTATGCCTAATCTTTCCTCAAATGCAAACCCTGAAAATTGTTTATTCAAATTTGCAGAAATATTACCTTGATCTGACAAACTAATGTTAGCATACTGCTTAATTTCATTATCCTTTATATTGTAGCCGGGTGTTTTGGTTAACTTACCACCTTGTTCGGTTATAAGCAAAACATACCTGTCAGAATTATTTATTCCAATATAGCCATAAGGAACAATGCTACTGGTAGTTTCAAGCCAAAGAGTATCATCCTCCAGCACAACGCATAAAATCGCATGATTAAAATAATTGTAAGGAAATTCGGGATCAACATCTATTTCATCAGCACCACTACGGATAAGAGCATAATAAGATTTTATGCCTGCAATGTCTAATAATGCCTGTGTATAATTAGTCAAATCTTTGCAATCACCATAACCTTTTTTATCAACAATAGCTGCTTCTGAAGGTTGCAAACCACCTAAACCTAATTGTATACTTACATAACGCGTTCTTGATTGCATATAATTATATATTAATCTCACCTTTTCACGGTCGTCTTCCACATCATGTATCAACTCTTTAATCTGATCAACGGTTTCCTGTGGTAAATCCCGGCGGTTGGCATTTAAATCATTGATCCAATAACCAAATTTTTTCCAGCTTTCCATATTACCTTTATAACCGTCGTAAACAAATTCCTTTGGACTAAATCTTATATAAGGAATAATATGAGACCAATTTGGCATATATGGTTCATCAACAAAAGCAGGAATATTATCTAAAGTCCATCTATATTTTATTCTATTTCTGGATATTCTTTCTTTCTCAGGTTCTATATCATCATAATTATATGTTTTGTAACTGAATTGGATGTCTTCATTGAGGTTAAATTCTAATACTGATTTTTCTAATGAAACTTGTTTTCTATCAAGGGGAGCCCATAAAAAAATTAAAATAAAACTCAGAATGATCAATAATATACTTATATTCTACAGTATAAGGCATTTGAGGAACATATACCTCAGTTTTAACAAGCCTGGAGTCCTCATAAACAGAAAAATCCTGGTAAAGACTTCTGTCAGTGAACTCATCTCTTTTAAGCTCTCTTATCTTTTTACCATTTCTATCGTAAATTATGCCTTCAAAATTTTTTATCCGGCTAAAAGAAGATTTATAATTAACAAATAAGTTGCCTTGCGAAATTGCAGCAGGAGTTAATATTGTAACTATAAAATGGCGTTTTTCCCTTATACGGTTAAACCTTCTTGTTTCTATCTTCCTTTTATTCTTCCTGATAACAGCTGATGCATCTTCAAGTAATTCAGGCTTAATGTTATTTACAGAATACTTTTCGGCAGCAATATCATCACTTGAAATGCAAATAAGCAAAATAATCAAAAAAACAACAGGTATAAAAGATGACTTTGTATTCACTTTGAACATTAATAAAGAAGCTATTTAATTTTTAGCACAATTTGTTCCAAATTATCGATCTTCCTGTTATAAAACTGTTTTAAGCCATTGTAATTTTCGGCCGGTACAACACGTCGGTTACGGACATTATTTTGTATAATGTGCAGTTTATTTCCATCTTCCTTAAAACTCAATTTATGAATAAACCGCATACCTCTTCTCAATTCTGTGTCTTCCGGGATATAAGCAAAATCCAAATTGTCTTCAAGCTCAATATTAAAAGTAATCTCAGAATCCAGGGTGCTATTAAAATAAACAGGATAAAGCCTTTCATCCTTTCTGAAAATGTTTTCTTCGGTTGTTTCAAATAATAATGAAGGCATAATTAATTCATTACCAATTACTTGAGCGTATTCTGAAACATTCAGCTCACCTTCTATTACCATGGGTTCATTCATGCACTCATTCCACTCAATCTCAGAATTCTCAATTACAAAACCCAAATCATTTGAAAGCTTTTCTATATATTCCTGTTCACCAAGTTTTTTTAATTTTTGCTTTTGTATGTATTTCCCAAAATCATAAAATTCAATCTTTAAACTACCTTGAATATCGCCATTATTATTTATCAAAATATCATATTCTCTATTCTGTTTATTCAAAATATTAGATTCAAGATCAACCCAATGGCTTACATTTTTATCGACTGTTCTTCCTCTTCCGTTAATGGCTCTTTGAGGTAAATAACCGGGTATTGGATGGTTAGCAGTAGCATCTAGAAGTATATCATCTTCACCGGGTATCTTTACCAGCACAACAACATAATTCCATTGAGTTATTGTTGGTGAATCACTAAAAAGCCTCCCATTATCAACAGTACTTAAAACTACCGGATATGCTTCTATTTCAAGATTTCTCAGCAAGCCTAAAAGCAATAAATTAACCTCTGCTGAATTACCACTACCATTTCTTAACACATTCTCGGGCGAATCAACAGCTAATACTGAAGATCTTTGGTTCCAGCTAATGTTTTCCCTTGCTGTATTCAACGCCCATAAAATAGACTCCATAATAGATTCTGATGGGGCATCAATCATATAATGATCCCACGCAGAACCGGCTTCAGCAATATATTCTCCAAACCCATCATTGTCTAAAATAAATTCGTTAGCATCATCCCATGAAGAAGTGTAATTCCTTACCGGTGCTCTTGGAAACTGTATACGAATTAATTCAAAATGCATAGTTCCCAAATAATTTATAATATTATCGGTATATGGCTCTATTTTTAATCCCGGCAAATCTTTTGCAACCCATCGATATTTTGTACTATTGGAATTAAAGCTATATGTTTGACCCTCAACGGTGCTTCCATAATAAGGTATCTGCTCAGTAAATCTGAAGGTCTCAACAGATGTGCTTTCTTCTATAATATCTAAATCAAAAAATCCTTTAAATCTTTGCATATATACAAAAAAGAAGGCAGATTTAAGTTGTATTCACTATACTTTATTGGTATTTCATGCTGAAACCTCCAACTACGAAGCTGGGATAAAAAATATGACTCAATATTGTACCTAATATCTATAATACTACCTACATAAACATCAGGAAAAGCAAAGTTCAATATTTTCCAGTTACCCCCAAGATCTTCAGTATAACCATCACGGCGCCTTATCCTGTTTCGACTTATAGTAGGGCGTCCAAATATATTTTCATCTTCCTTGTAAACATGAGCACGAAAACCAATTATGTCCTCCTTACCTTCAGATGATTCATAATAGGGAATTGAAAAATTACCATAATCCAACCCTGCCTCATTCAATATTATAATACGCTTTTCGCGGCTAAACCTAAATCCAAACCCATCCGACTCATCATAAAAAAACCTGCACTCTCCCTTATCTCCTATTATAACTGCCGGCTCATCAGGATATTTCTCCTTGTAATATTTAAGATCCATATCCGAAACACTAACATTTCCAAATTCAAATGGTAGTGTGGCGCCTGGAGAATTATTTACCAAAAAACCAAAAAATGCGAAAAACAAAAAAAATCTCATAATAGAATAATTTAAAACTGATTAATCAATATATTTAGCACACAAACATAATAAAATTAAAAAAATTTTACATAATCGTCAAAACAAAAAAACTCATGCAAACCATTTTTTTACTTAAGCTGAAAAACATCATAGATAAAAAATATTTACAAGTTTATAACCCAATGTTTTGCTTTTTTTGACCTGTTCTAAAAATATAATACCCATTATTAAATATTGTAAAAAATTGACCGACAGGTAATTACAACCACTTATATGTAATAAACTTAGTTTTTGCAATCTTCTAACCGAAGAGGGCGATAATAAGTTTTTGATAACTTTTTTATGTTTTTAATTAATAAAAAAATATCTTTGCACTATCTTAATTCAATCTAAATAAAAATAATTGGGGTTATGACTTTACTTGATTTGAAAGCCGGCGAACAAGGGATTATTGCTAAAGTTAAAGGTCGTGGGGCATTCCGGAAGCGGATTATGGAGATGGGTTTTATTTCAGGTAAACCTGTAGAAGTTATTAAAAAGGCACCTCTTCAAGACCCAATTGAATATAAGATAATGGGTTATAATGTTTCATTACGCAGAAGTGAGGCTAAACTCATTGAGGTGGTGCGTCTGGAGGATAAAGATGAATTAAAGGTGACAGATTATGGAGGTGTAATTGTTGGCGAAAAACTAAAAACACTTACTGAAAAAGGTAAAACAATAAATGTTGCATTAGTAGGCAATCCAAATAGCGGTAAAACAACTTTTTTTAATCGCTCATCAAAAAGCCGTGAGCGGGTTGGTAATTATGGTGGCGTTACTATTGATGCAAAAGCAAGTTATTTTAAACTTGACGGTTATCATTTTAATATTGTCGACTTACCGGGCACTTATTCTCTAACGGCATATTCTCCTGAAGAAATTTTCGTAAGAAAGCATATTACAGAAGAATTACCTGATGTTGTTATAAATATTGTTGATGCTTCAAATCTGGAGCGCAATCTTTATCTTACCACCCAGCTAATTGACATGGATATTAAGGTAGTTATGGCTCTTAATATGTATGATGAATTAGAGAACAAGGGGGATAATTTTGATCATGAGTTTTTTGGTAGTATGACCGGGATACCTGTTGTTCCTACTGTTAGCACAAAGGGTAAAGGAATAAAAAATGTATTTAGAAAGGTTATAGATGTCTATGAAGACCGTGATGAGACAGTTCGGCATATTCATATAAATTATGGTGAAGATTTTGAAAAAGCATTAAAAGTTATACAGGATAAGATTAATGCCAAAGGCAATCAGCATTTAACAGATCTTATATCAACAAGATTTTTGGCTATAAAGCTATTGGAAGAAGATAAGGCAGCATACCAGTTAATTGAAGAAAAATGTCATAACTCCGAAGATATACTAACTACTACGCGAGAGTTTATTGAAAGCCTTCAAAACAAATATAAAGATCCTCCTGAAACTATTATTGCCGATTTAAAATATGGCTTTATAAACGGAGCTTTGAAAGAAACATACCAGGCGAACAAAACTGAAAGACACCGTAAAAATGAATTAATTGACAGTTTTCTTACAAATAAATTTTTGGGATTTCCCATTTTTTTGTTTTTTATGTGGGTAATGTTTACTGCAACATTTAATTTGGGGGATTATCCAAAAGACCTGATCAGATTTGGAATAAGTGAGCTTTCATTTTTCCTTGAAAATCAATTAGCTGAGGGTCCTTTAAAAGACCTTGTAATTGATGGGATAATAGGTGGTGTAGGTGAAGTCCTGGCTTTTTTACCCAATATAGTTATATTGTTTTTCTTTATAAGCTTTATGGAAGACACGGGATATATGTCGCGCGCAGCATTTATAATGGATAAGTTAATGCACAAAATAGGGCTGCATGGCAATTCTTTTATACCGTTGTTAATGGGGTTTGGTTGCAATGTACCTGCTATTATGGCTACGCGAACACTGCAAAGCAGGAATGACAGGCTGCTAACCATGCTTATAAACCCATTTATGGCATGCCATGCACATTTACCAATATTTGTTCTGTTCATAGGTGCTTTCTTTGACCAATACCAGGGAACTATACTTTTTGCTATGTATGCAACCGGAGTTGGAGTAGCAATATTAGTAGCCCTCCTGTTCAAAAAGTTCCTGTTCAAAGGCAAGGAAGCTCCATTTGTTATGGAATTACCGCCATACAGAATGCCTGCTTTAAAAACTACTGCTGTTCACATGTGGGACAAAGCTGTTCATTATCTCAAAAAAATCAGCGGAGTAATATTGATTGCATCAATAATAATCTGGGCATTGGAATACTTTCCAAGGGCATCCGATGAAAGGCAGAAAGTCAATAATAAGACAGAAAGAATTGTCAATGATTACGAAAAAAAAATTGCCTCGTTGGATTCAACTTATACCCATGAGCAGATCATATTAGATAGTCTAAAAGACGAAAAAAATAATAAACTTAAAAACCTTGAAGCAAATTTCGAAGCCCAAAGACAAAAGAATTCATACATTGGAAGAATAGGCAAATCGGTAGCCCCAGTTTTACAACCCCTGGGCTTTGACTGGAAAATGACAGTAAGTGTTATATCAGGCTTAGCTGCCAAAGAGATTGTAGTGTCAACACTTGCAGTATTATATCAACATGAAGACGAAACGGATCCGGCAAAATCAGCCTCTTTAAAAGAAAAACTACAAACCCAAACTTATGACTCAGGGCCTCGCAAAGGAGAAAACATTTTTAACAGGGTTGTTGCATTATCATTTATAGTTTTCGTATTATTATACTACCCTTGTATAGCAACTATAATTACAATAGGACGTGAGTCAGGCCACTGGAAATGGGGTGCTTTTGCTGTCCTTTATACGACTACCATAGCCTGGGTTGCATCATTTTTAATTTACCAAATTGGAAGTTACCTGTTTATATGATGAATATCGAATTACTCATAACACTAATGATTGTATTTTTAGCAGCAATATATGCTATATATAAAATCATTGTCTTTATAAAAAAACATAAAAATAAAAACAATCCACCAAGTGATAGTAAGGATTGCAGCAACAATTGCAATGACTGCCCTTTTTTTCACCCTGATTGACTTGCTAATCAAATAATTAAGCTAAATATAATAGTTTTAAATTTTACTTTTTTGTTTATATTTGTGTATAAATAAAAACAGCCATTACTTATGGAAGAAGTAACTATCAAAAAACCCACAAAAAAAGAACTTGAGAAAAAAGGGGTGTTTTCGTGGCCTATTTGGGAAAAAGAGGCCTCACGTTTTAGATGGTTCTATGAAAAAGAAGAGCACTGTTACATAATAAAAGGAGAAGTAACAGTTGAAGCAGGAAACAAAAAATACCATATAAAACAGGGAGATTATGTAATTTTTCCAAAAGGGCTTAGATGCATTTGGGATATCAAGTCACACTGCCAAAAGCATTATGAATTTGGCGATTAATATTTGTAATATATTTAATAGTATGACAAAACCAAAATAGTTATTTCAATTTTAACTTTATGCCAAATGCGTTTATTAGCATTAAGCTTATCTGTTTTTTTATTAATTGCCATACCCGGCAAAAGTGAGTCACCATTTCTCTTAAAACCTTCTGTTGATTATGTATTATTAGCCGGTGGAGCCGGGGCATATATATCATCTTACTTTATTTTTGACAAAAACAAAAGTTTTTCAAAAGAAAACATAAGTGACCTTTCCTGCAACAATATTAATTCTTTTGACCGTAGAGCTATAAATAATTGGTCAACCGGTGCAAATGATGCCTCAAAAGTTGCTATGGCTTTATGTATATCAGGAATGATACCATTAATTGTAAATCCGCAAACCAGAAATGATGCTTTAACAATTAGTGTAATGTCTGCTGAAACTTTAATATGGGCGTTAAGCCTTCCTCAGCTGTCAAAAATTACAACTTCACGCAAAAGGCCTTTTGTTTATAATGAAAGTGTTGATCTTGAGCATAAACTTGAAAGCAGGGCCAGCGAATCGTTTTTTTCACGTACATCCACCATTGCATTTGCATCATCGGTTTTTACAGCTAATATTTTTGACAGCTACTACCCCAATTCACCATATTCAAAGTGGATATGGGCAGGTTCGATGTGTTTAGCCACAACAGCAAGCTATCTGAAATTTTACGCCGGCCAGCATTTTCCAACCGATATAATTGCCGGTGCTTTAATGGGTTCATTCATAGGATGGTTTATACCTTATACACACAGAAACGAAAAAAATAACTCAAACAAGATAACATTCGGCGTTTATCCCCTATACGATGGAATAACAACAACGATGATGCTAAAATTATAAATTTTTCGCCCTGTTTTTTTTTGATAAAATTGTCCGATGTGCTTTTCTGTATTATCTTTAACTTTTGATTTTTAACAAAAGAAATAAAATTACTTTATAAAAAATTGTTTCGTTAAAAGATTAAAATGTTTTACAGAATAGAAGAATAGAGTTACATAAATTATCTTCTGCTTTTGGAAAATCACAAAATGATAATAGTAAAAAAGGTTATATTCAATCTTTTTTGGCATCAAACCCAATTCGTATACTAAACCAATTTTTTACTTTAAACTATAATGGTGGCTTATAAGTAATGAATTTGCAGCAAATTTTAAAACAATATTGGGGTTATTCATCTTTCAGGCCTCTACAGGAGGATATTATAAGGTCTGTTCTTGAAAACAGAGATACATTAGCATTAATGCCCACGGGTGGAGGGAAATCTTTATGCTTCCAGGTGCCGGGATTAGCAAAAGAAGGTATTTGTATTGTAATTACTCCATTAATAGCCCTGATGAAAGATCAGGTAGCCAATCTTTACAAGCGCGGAATTAATGCCTTTGCCGTATATTCAGGGATGTCATCAAGAGAGATAGATATTATACTGGATAATTGCATTTATGGCTCAGTTAAATTTTTGTATGTATCTCCTGAACGACTGACAACCGATTTGATGCGCAAACGCTTGCAAAAAATGAATGTTAGCCTGGTAGCTATTGATGAAGCTCATTGTATTTCGCAGTGGGGTTATGATTTCCGGCCACCATACCTGCGTATTAGCGAAATAAGACAATTCACAAATAACGCCCCCTTCCTGGCACTCACTGCCACGGCAACCAGGCAGGTAATACATGATATTTGTGAAAAACTTGATTTTAAAGAACAAAATGTTTTTATTAAAAGCTTCGAAAGAAAAAACCTTGTATATGCAGTAGTCAATGAAGAAGACAAACTTAAAAGACTAAAAATTATCTGTAATAAAATTAATGGCACAGGAATTATATATGTGCGAAACAGGCGAAAGACAAGGGAAATATCAGATTTTTTAAACAAAAACGGAATTTCTTCTGACTATTATCATGCCGGGCTTGACAATATTACAAGAGAAAAAAAGCAGATCGGCTGGATGTCTGAAAAAATAAGGGTTATCGTATGTACTAATGCCTTTGGTATGGGCATAGATAAGCCAAATGTACGTTTTGTAACTCATATGGATATGCCCGACTGCCCTGAGGCTTATTTTCAGGAAGCCGGAAGAGCCGGGCGAGACATGAAAAAATCTTATGCTTTGTTGCTCTTCAACAAATCAGACATCGTGGATGCAAAAAAATTCATAGAATTATCTTATCCTCCTTTGAAGTTTATCAGGCAAGTATATAACACAATTGGTAATTACCTTCAAATACCTATAGGTGGGGGCTCAAATACTAATTACAACTTCGAATTACCCGATTTTTGTGAAAACTACCACTTCAACCCGTTATTAACATTTAATGCGATCAGATTCCTGGAAAAAGAAGGATACATAGCTATTTCAGAAGCACTCAAAAACCCATCGCGCATAATTTTTTTGATAAATAAAGAAGAGCTTTACCGCTTCCAGGTAGCTAACCCAAACTATGACCATGTAATCAAAACATTACTGCGCTCATATACCGGGCTTTTTACAGCATATTGCAAAATTGACGAAAATGAAATCGCTAAAAGACTTAATATCTCAAAAGACAAATTTATTTTACTTTTAAAAAAATTAAAACAATACAACATAATTGATTATCAGCCACAAAATCAAAAACCGCAAATAACATTTTTAACCGGGCGTATTAACGAAAAAGACCTTACAATAGCTAAAGAAAATTACCATATACTCAAAAAAAATGCACAGCAACGGATGAATGCAATGATAGATTATGCCAAAACCAATAATAAATGCCGCAACATTGTGCTGCTTAAATATTTCGGAGAAAAAAATGCCGGCAAATGCGGTAAGTGTGATGTATGCCTTGAACGTAATAAAACAGAGGTAAGCAACCAGGAATTTGATGAAGTAGCCGGGTTGATTATACCAATTTTAAAAGAAAATCCCCTAAATATTGAACAACTTCTCTCTGAAATAAAAACAAATATCCCGGAAAAAAAAATTCTAAAAGTTATTCAATGGCTGAGAGACCACGGCAAAATAGTTTTTGACCCATTGCAAAATAAACTAAAATTGAATGAAAAATAAACAAGACTCTATTTAAACTTAAAACCAGCGAAAATTAATTTAATAAGAACATTTTAAAAACAAAGCCAAATAAAATGCAAAAACTAATACCTTTTATTGTGATAATCATTTTCATTGTCAGCTGCAATGAAGGGGTACCCATCCAACCTCTTGATGATCCTATGCAATACACCACTCAAGAAATACAAGAAGCCAGAAAAGACACTGTTATAGTATCAGTAGACGAGGATAATATTTATATATTTGACGATCACAATGTTGTCAGATACAAAATAACAAATATGTATAATCCGGGAGACAGGATGGTTTTGATCCCACTCCACTTATTTTTGTTATTTATTTTGTTAATCACTCTTTTTATGATATTTGTTTTTAACAAAATCCGTTAAAATTCAAAAAAATCAGCAACTTTGCCGTCAAAATATTTGGAAAAAACAAACAGTAAGATGAGAAAGAAAAATATTGCTGTAATAGCCGGTGGATATTCAGGCGAATATATTGTTTCTATTAATAGTTCAAAAACTATTTATAGAAATCTTAACAAAAAAAAATACAATGCCTTCACTATCCTTATCATAAAGGAAAAATGGGTTTACATTGATGAGGGTCAAAACGAATATCCTGTTGATAAAAATGATTTTTCGGTTACGGTAAAAGACAAAAAGATCCACTTTGATTGTGCTCTAATCACAATACATGGCTCTCCCGGCGAAGACGGCAAGTTGCAGGGATATTTCGATATGCTTGACATTCCGTATACTACTGCCGGCATACTTGCTTCGGCTTTGACATTCAACAAGCACTTCTGCAATTTGCTTGTAAAACAATGGGGTATTTTAACTTCAAAATCTGTAAAATATCATGTTTCCGAAAATCCTGATGCTAATATGATACTTTCACATATTAAATTGCCTGTATTTGTTAAGCCTAATCGTGGGGGATCAAGCCTTGGCACAACCTTTGTAAACAACACTGACAATCTTATGCCGGCTGTTAATGAAGCTTTTAAGCACGATACCGAAGTATTTGTAGAAGAATATATTGAAGGTACAGAGCTTACTTGCGGTGCATTTATTCATAATGGCAAAGTAAAAGCATTACCTGTTACCGAAATAATAAGTAAAACAAAAGCACAATTTTTTGATTTTGAAGCCAAGTATACCAAGGGAGCAGCCGATGAAATAACTCCTGCAAGAATATCCAAAGAATTGACCCGCAAAATACAGGACTTAACAATATGCCTTTACAAAAAACTTGATTTAAAGGGTATTGTTAGATTCGACTATATTTTTAATAATAGCAAGATATACTTCCTTGAAGCAAATATCACACCGGGAATGGCTGATACCAGTATTGTTCCCCAACAAGCAGAGGTTATTGGTATGAGCATTAGTGATTTGTTCATGATAGCTATTGAAGAAGCTCTTAAATCAAGGCAATAATACACCTTTCTTACCGGGTATAAATAAAATATCCGTGACTAATAACAAATCATTCAATATTACTAAAAAAATTATTTTACTTTATCGCCATTACTGATGTTCGTCGCGCAATAGGTCATTAATGGTCTTTACAGGATTAAATGTAATAACCGGAACTTCAACAAAAACAGTAATCCAGTCTGCCATTGCCCCGTTCCATAAGCCCGGCAACTCAAATGCTTTAAGCGAGCGACCCTCTTTTGATTTTTGACTTATAAAACCGGTATTTGGATCAATATATTGTTCAAGATCATATTTCTTTCCATCCCAGGTTTTTAAGCCACAAACAATATCAACAGGATTAAAATGTGTTGACTTGTTAAAAATATCTTTTTGATTTGGATCTTTATGGTTAATTTGTGATGACTCGATTATCTGCAAACTTTTGATTTCTCCTGCAGAATATACCCAAAAAGGGCCTCCCCCGGGCTCACCTTCATTTTTCACCATGCCGCAAACCCTGATTGGCGAATAAAGCTTCCTTTGTAATATATCCTTTCCTTTTTCGCCCTGGCCTTTAAAAAGATCAGGATCAAAATTCAACTTTTCGCATACAAAATCAACAGCTTGTTCATATAAATTGTCATTAAGCTCTCCTTTTTCAATAATTTCCTGGTACTGATGAACCCGGCTCTGTATTTCAAGCAAAATACCACCTATAGCCTTTTTGTACTTAACAGTTGGAGTTTTCAACCTGTCAGGTACCACGTTATCTATGTTTTTTATAAAAATAATGTCATCATCAATACTGTTAAGATTACCTATCAAAGCTCCATGTCCGCCAGGCCGAAAAAGTAAAGAGCCATCGGCTTCACGAAAAGGTTGGTTATTCATATCAACGGCAATTGTATCAGTTGAAGGGTCTTGTACTGAAAAATCAATATTATACTTAACCCCATAATATTCTTCATAAGATCTTGCAACAGTTTCAAAGTGCTTTTCGAATAATTCCATGTGTTCAGGAGATACTGTAAAATGCAGATTTACATCTCCATTAACATTTTTTCCATAAAGAGCCCCCTCAATAAGATGTTCTTCAAAAGATGTACGGCTATTACCGTTATACTTGTGAAACTTCAGCAAACCCTTAGGCAATTTGCCATAACCCAAACCCTTATCATCAAGCAAAAATTCAATTAAAGGAAGATATTCCTTTTTTTCAATACAATCAACTGCATCATACCCTTTTTTCTTCATCACATCATATAAATCATTCCAAAAAGCAAAATTGGTAATCCTTTTAAAAAATATCCCGGCCGATTCATCTTCTTCTACCAAATCATCAGGGCTTTCATTGTTTTTTAATTTTTCCCGCCATTCAAAAATACTTTTAAACATCCGCGTAGCTGCTCCACTGGCCGGAACAAACTTTAAGACAGAAAAATTTTTTGCTTCCTTTTTATAATATTCAACGTAGCTGTCAATCCGGTTTTCATCAAGCACTAATATACCATCACCCGGAGTTGCGGGAGCAGCAAGGTCAATATGTGGAAACCCGCGCTTAAAAATATCAATCTGCCTCTTTATTTCTTGTTCAGTTATACCTTTTTGCTTTATCTGTTCTAAATCTCTATCTTTTAACATAAAACATTTTTTATTTTTTTGTTAATATTTTTTATGTAAATAACAAGTTCTTTCTGCACTTCAAAGTTAATTTATCTTTACAAAAAACATTGTTTAAAAACCTGCTTCAAATTTTTCATACAACTTTTTATTGTATTCAACAACCTTGTCAATCAAATTATCACTCAATCCTGATACAACCCCCACCGAAAAATCTTTCCGGTATAAGACAAAACATAAAGTCGTAGCCTAATAACATAGCCATATTATCACTTTTGTCGCCAACTATTTCAACCAATAACAAAACTTTTCAGGTGACGGATTATTTAATAAATAATTGTTGAAATCTCTTCAAAATTTTAAGGAACACTTATAGCTTTATTTATTACTATTAAAAAAAAATTAATTACACTAAATAAAAATGTGTTAAACAAATGTACTCAAATAAACTCGAATAAACATGATAAACTCATAGAGTATATTCTTGGTTAATCATCTATACACAGATTATATTTTTAAAAAATTTTTTTTCATCATAAATATGAAATTTGTTTAGCTATAATAAAAAAACTATATTTGTTATCAATAACTAGGTATAAAAGCAGGAATTATTACTCTTTATAAAGGGTAGGAGTTTTTTTATAAAGCAATTGTTTATAAACCGTTTAGCAAAGCATTTATTTTTTCATAAAGGCGGAATCCGAAAAGCCTTAAGAGTAGGAACCATTAAAACTTATAGATTATGAAAAACCAAGCTATTACACTAGGACGAGTAGGTATCTTGCTGCCAATTGCAGCTATATTATTATTTTGGGTACCAATTATTGGTCAACTTATTGGTTTAGCAATCCCGGTATTGCTTTTGATTTCTCACTACAATTTCTCCAAAGCTTATGAAAAGCCTGCTATATTTAAAAACATGCTTATCGGAGCTATTATACCTATTATCACCAGCATAATAGGTGGTATTATTATGGGTATAGCATTAGCTGCAGCCGCAGTTTCAATTCAGGATCCCGAAAGTTTAGGAATGCAGCAAATTTCAAATTTAATTTTTGAAAGCGGATTAACAATTATTGCAGCAATCATTATGCTTGCAGGATTAATTATAGGATATTACTATATATATAAAGCTCTGACAGACCTTGCCAAGGAAAGTGAAATCAAGCATTTCAAAACAGCAGGTTTGCTTTATTTCGTAGGTGCTATTGGAATAATAGTCTTCTTTCTCGGGACTATAGTAATGTTAGTAGGCTGGATATTTCATATAGTAGCTTATTTTTCTATACAGTCCGATAAAGAAAAAATAGAAGGGTCAAGTTAATTGATGTTTTGATAAAATAATTTACCCGCAAACCTATATATCTGGTATATAGTCAGATAATATGGTATTGTCAGTATGTATTTAAAATATTTCTGAAGGGAGTAATGTTTTTAAACATTTACTCCCTCTTTTATAATCAGATAAAAAAACTCTATAGTTATATTAATTTTTTAAATCTTTTTTAAAAAACCCTTCAGTCTGCTTTGACTTCAACTACTCTTTATAAAAATAAGGAAAGAAGCAAAAAACTAATCCAGGCTTTTATCAATAATTTACCTTTTCAAAATAACTAATAAGAGTTTAACCGTCAAAATAAAAAAATATATTTTTGTATATACAATAAATGGGTAAAAGAAAAAAATAATGCAACCAAATTTGGATACGAGAAAAAATGCATTTACCGCTTTAGGAAAGGTATTGGATGATTTTATAGGCGGGAAGCTTGAAAATACAGATAAGGGTGAATTTTTAAATAAAAAGATTGATAAGGCTAGTATTGAAAATCCATGGTTTGACAAAACAAGCATTTTAAATGCATTTAACGGAATCAGCCTAATGCTTAAAAAAGAGAAGCTTACTTATTGGCTGACAAAATATGAAAGCCGTATAGTTAATTCAGTAATTCCTAAAGACATTGCGGTAATAATGGCAGGAAACCTGCCTTTGGTAAGCTTTCATGATTTTTTATGTGTATTGATTACAGGCCACAATTTTATCGGCAAACTATCTACCAACGACCAGGTTTTGCCGGTTGCATTAGCAGACCTGCTAATAAATATTGAACCTTCTTTTAAGGACAAAATTAATTTTACTTCCGGCATACTCCAGGACTTTGATGCTGTTATTGCCACAGGCAGCGATAATTCATCAAGATATTTCGAATACTACTTTGGTAAATATCCTCATATTATAAGGAAAAACCGGAATAGCATAGCTGTTTTGGATGGCAGCGAAGATAAAGACTCTCTGAAAGCATTATCAAAAGATATTTTTATGTATTATGGCATGGGATGCAGGAATGTATCCAAACTGCTGGTTCCTGAAAATTATTCTTTTACCACTTTTTTTGAATCTATAGATTCATGGAGAAGTATAATGGATTTTTACAAATACAAAAACAATTATGATTATAATAAAGCTTTGTTTTTGGTTAACAAAACCGAACATTTCGACAATGGCTTTCTCCTGGTAAAAAAAGATGAAAGACTGTCATCACCTCTGGCGGTACTTTATTTCCAAAAATATTACTCAGAAAAGAATATAACAAACTATATAACAAATAACAAAGACTCTATACAATGCGTGGTTTCAAAAAGTTATGATAAAACAAATACGACTAATATTGTTCCTTTCGGCAAGTCGCAGTACCCCGAATTGTGGGACTACGCTGATGGTATTGATACTATAGATTTTTTAATTAATGATACAGAATAACCAACAACAAAAATGTTTTTATAATCCAGCAACCCTATATAATAACCTTTTTGTTATATACACAACATCTATAAATTCAGATTAAATAATTACTAAATTTAAGCTTTCCGGATGCTCGAAATCAGGTTAAGCGGGTTTGATAGACCTCACATGTTTTGCTGTTCTCTTTTTTAAATATTTACTTAATAAGAGGCATCACAGCAAACACCCTTGCATAACCAGGTAATTAAATGATATAAAATCACCGTCAATTAATTTCAATATTTTTAACAAAAAATATTATTATTATTTGCAAAGTTATTTTATATTTTTACAGTATGTTTTTCAACCTGTATATACTATATTATTTTTGTATTATATGATAAAAACAGTGCGGCATTTATTATTTTATCTGCCAGAAAAGTTTAGACCACATAAAAATATTGAGTTCTATACATATTGATTTCTCATTTTTAATAACCTGTTGTCATAACTAATTTTTAAATGGTTTAATGTAATAGACACAATTAAATTTTATATTTATAATAGAATAGTCGTGTATAATTTGTAGGATTTTAAAATGATAAAGTTATGAGAAAAAAACCAGATAAAGCTTTTTCAATATTGCTAATTGCAATTATTGTATTTTTTAGTTTTGATATAGATTCTTTTGCCGGTCAGTATCGTCAACAGCGCCAGGAAATGGTAGAAAATCAACTTAAAGGCCGTGGTATAACTGACAATAAAACTTTAGAGGCTATGCTCAATACTGAGAGGCATAAATTTGTACCTTCGGATTATAAACGGATTGCATATAACGACCGGCCTCTCCCTATTGGCCACGGGCAAACTATTTCTCAGCCATATATAGTTGCTTATATGACAGAAATTATTGAGCCCGAAAGTCATCATCGGATCTTGGAGATTGGCACGGGTTCTGGTTATCAGGCTGCCGTTCTTGGAGAAATTGTTGATCAGGTATATACCATCGAAATCATTGAAGAGTTGGGAAAACAATCAATTGAGGTTTTAGATAAACTTGGTTACGATAACGTTCACGTGAAAATAGAAGACGGCTATTATGGCTGGGAGGAGCATGCTCCATATGATGCGATAGTAGTCACTGCAGCTGCTGATCATATACCTCCACCACTGGTTGACCAGCTAAAAGACGGTGGCAAAATGATAATTCCTGTTGGATCCCCATTTCGTGTACAACAATTGATGTTGGTTGAAAAAGACGGAGACAGCAAATCCACCAAAAACCTGATGCCTGTTAGATTTGTACCTTTCAAGAGAGCTGATGATTATCAATAGTTTTAAACATAATCATAATGTGCCTTACATTTTCGTCAGCTAAATACCGGCTTTATTGTTAATATTGATCAGCCCCAATTATTAATGAAAATTTTTAAAAAAAATAATCTTTCCTTAATATGATAAAATTCCTGGAAAAATTCAGATTTGAGCCGCGACTTCTTTTAGCCCTGGGACTTCACTCAGTTGCAATAATTGCATACCAACTGGCTTTAATGCAAATGCTTTCGGTTATTCAATGGCATCATTTTGCATACATGATCATATCAATTGCTATGCTGGGCTTTGGTGCCAGTGGAACTCTTGCAGTTATAGCGCGAAAATGGTTTATAAAAAGAGCTGATTGGATGATACCATCTCTCATGATCCTTTCCGGGCTTTTTATGGTTATATCATTCCCGTTATCAAGACAGGAATTTGTGCAATTTGATGTTTATATTCTTTTTACCGAAATTCGCCAATTCCCAAGACTGGCAATAAATTATATTATCTTTTTCCTTCCTTTCTTTTTTGGTGCATTAGCCATTGGTTTGACATTTATCATTTATTCAAAAAAAATAGGCACTTATTACTTTTCAAACTTAATAGGGTCAGGCATAGGTGGGATAGTAGCACTTTTAATACTATCATATGTTTATCCCGAACAATCTTTCCCCATAATAGCTCTTTTTCCCGTAATTTCCGGTATAATAATTATTTCAAAAAAATACCGGTTTTTTCAATACAGTTGCATAAGCCTTTCTTTGGTATTATCAATTTTGTTTTTTTTCAACCCGCCCGACATTAAAATATCTCAATACAAAAACCTCTCTACAACCAAAACTTTACCAAAAGCCGAAGTCATTCATAGTGAACCAAATATTTATGGTGTGATTGATGTGGTTTCTTCACCGGCTTTAAGATATGCACCGGGAGTAAGCCTTTCCTTTAAAGATAAAATGCCTGTAAAGCCAAGTATTTTTGTTAATGCCGAATTATATGGAGCTATACCAAAACATAACGACACGGCAGAATACAACATACATGATTATACAACCATGGCTTTGCCTTATGTTACAAATCATCGTGATTCTGTACTTGTATTGAAAGCTTCAACAGGAAGCGCCATTTCGCATGCTCTTAATAACAATGCCGGGAAGGTAAACGGAGTAATAGAAAATCAGGCAATAATAAACCTGATGAAAGATGATTTTTCGGATATGAGCGGGGATCTATTCAACCATTCAAAAGTAAAAATAAACCACCAGGAATCAAGAGCTTACCTTAACGAACATCATGGCAAAAAAACTTATGATCTTATTGTCTTGCCAATTCTTGATGCTTTTGGTGGTACAGCAGGGCTTAATGCCCTTAATGAAGAATATGACCTCACCATAGAATCATTCCAAATGATGTGGGATATGCTAAAACCCGAAGGCATGATAACAATATCCTCATGGATGGATTATCCGCCACGCACAACCCTAAAGATGCTTTCAACACTGGTAGAGATCGCAGAAAAAAATGATATTGAAGATATTGAAAAACACCTTGTAGCAATAAGAAGTTGGGGTACTATAACTTTTGCACTCAAAAAAACACCGGTAAACCCTGTGGAAATCGAAAAAATAAGAAATTTTTGTGATAACATGTATTTTGACCCTGTATTGTTGCCCGATATTAAACCGGAAGAAAGAACAAAATATAATACACTGGAAGATGACTCATTTTTCGCCTATATTGACGAAATAATACATACCGACAGGGAAAGTCTTTATAATGACTACGGATTTCATATAAGACCGGCCACAGATGATATGCCATATTTTTCACAATTTATGCGGTTAAGTTCCATACCATACCTGACTGAGGTTTTTGGACCAACCGAAATGCCCTTTCTGGAAATAGGCTACCTGATAGTTTTTATTACTTTCTTGCAAAGTTTATTATTGGCGCTGTTATTTATTATTGTCCCTTTATTCTTTTTACGAAAAACCGGTAAAGGTAAATTCCCTACATTTTTGTATTTTGGAGCACTGGGATTGGGGTATATGTTTGTTGAAATCATATTTATACAACGATTTGTACTTTATTTCGGCCATCCAATATATGCTATTACTGCAGTAATAAGCACTATGCTTCTAATAAGCGGCATTGGGAGTTATTTATCTTCAAGAATAAAATATGTACAACAATCTGCTGCTAAAATAAACCTGCTGATTGCCGCCATTATTCTGGCTTATGCCTTATTTCTTACCCCGGTTCTCGAAGCTACAATAAGTAGTAATGATATTATTAAAATTATACTGGGGCTTTTATTAATAGCTTTACCCTCTTTTTTTATGGGATTCTCATTCCCGCTTGGAATAAAGCACCTATCTCATAACAATGAAAGTCATATCGGCTGGGCATGGGGTATCAACGGCTCAATATCAGTTATTGCCACATCACTCGCAATGCTAATAGCAGTAGAACAAGGATTCATTATAGTAATGACTGTTGCTCTTTTATGTTACTTTTTAGCTTTTGTTGCCATGCAACTATACAAAAAACAGCAATAACCTCATTGCAGTTTAGCGCTATTGAATCATTAGTTTTTTAGTAATTTACATGATGTTGTTAAACAATAATATTAATCATGATTGTCAATTCAAAAAACCCCAGGATAAAAAGCATAATCAAGCTGCAACAAAAACCTTCGGAAAGAAAAAACAAAAAATCATTTGTAATAGAAGGGCGGAGAGAATTATCAATTGCTCAGCAATGCGGATATGAAATTTGCGAAATATATATATGCAAAGACATATATAAGCATGATTATCTTTATCCTGTAAAGATGGAAGATCAAAACATTATACCGGTAAGCATTAACGTTTATAATAAAATTGCCTACAGAAAAGATTCTGAAGGGATTATAGGAGTGGCCGCTATTAAAGAAAAAGGCTTGCCTGATATAACACTTTCATCAACTCCCTTAATATTGGTTTTAGAAGCCATTGAAAAGCCCGGCAACCTGGGAGCTATTTTAAGAACAGCCGATGCAGCCGGAATAGATGCCGTAATTTTGTGTAACCAAAAGACCGATCATTTCAACCCCAATGTTATAAGATCAAGCCTTGGATGTATATTTTCAAACCAGGTTCTTTCTGCTGACAGCGAAGAGATAATTAACTGGTTAACAAAAAATGATATATCAATATTTGCTACTTTACCGGATTCAGGAAACTTATATTATGAGATGGATTTTACAAAACCTGCTGCAATAGTAATGGGTGCAGAATCCGAAGGTATATCTAAACCTTGGGCTTCAGCAGCCAATCATAACATAAAAATTCCGATGACAGGAAAAATAGACAGCCTTAATGTTTCGGTAAGCACCGGAATTGTAATTTATGAAGCAATTCGTCAAAGAAAAACAAAACCGAAAAAATGTTAGTTTTTATTTTTTTTTATCACACCAAACGGGTCAATAAATGGTTTAAAAACAGTTTGTTTTGATTTGTGATCTTTCTCCTCAACAGGATCAGGTATTACCGTAAGAACAGGCAAATCCGATTTATCTACAATCTGCTCAGCCGAATTACGGGAAAAAATATCTGTAAAGTTATCACCAACCTCGGCAACTATCATAATCATCTCTGCTTTAATCCTGTATGCATAATCCAATACAATGTCATGTATCACAGCACCGGGCTTTATTATTATTTCGGCAGTAACATCAACTCCGGCTTGCTTTATATGATCAGTTACCTTCTGGAGAATAACCTCTTTTTTTATTTTCCAAACAGAGCTTTTTGTAGAAAGAAAGCCAATAATACGTATTGTTGCATCAAAGTATTTAGCAAATTCTATTGCTTTATTGACTTTTTGGGTACTTTCTACTGTAAAATCTATGGGTAAAACAATATTTTTATAACCTGTGGGTGAATGTTTCTTTTTTACGACCAGAACAGGAACTTTAGAAGATATTATAACCTTATAAGCATAGCTTCCAACAATATGTTGCAATCCTTTTTTGCCATGTATTCCCATAATAATAAACTCGGCATTAACATTCTCTGCAACTTCACTTATGGTTGTAAAAATACTGCCTTCGACAATTAAATATGAAACATCCAGATCAGTATCTTCGGAAAGTTTTGAAGACCGCTGTTCAAGTTTCATTTTAACATTTTCATCACTCTTTTTTTTAGTCAAAACATGCAATAATATAATCTTTCGATTAAACAATCGCGCTATATTAACTGCATGATCCAGAGCATACTCTGCAACATCGGTTAAATCAGTGGGAACCAGAATGGAATTTTTCCTGTCAGCTTTCATAGATAACCTCAAACTAATCTTTTTCTCTAAAACCTTTTCGGAGATAATTAATCAAATATAAAAAAATATTATACAAAAAATTGAAGATAATATCCTAAAAAAAATTATTCCCCGATATACTATCTTTTCAAACACATAATAAACCTGAATAATCTGTTTGTCAACCAAAACAAGTAAATTCAAATCATAATATAAACCTATGAGTAATTAAAAACAACTGTTAAAGATCAACAATACACACATGCAAAAATAATAACTATCAAAATTATAGTAATACTGTTATGGTTTTGGCATTAAGAAAAATTAAAGCCAAACATTAATTACAATTCAAAAAACAAAGGAGCTCCCGGTCCAATAGGAACGCCAATTATTGTCCATGCTATCAACATTAACAGCCATGTTACTAAAAACACAATTGAGTATGGCAGCATAGTGGCAATTATGGTACCTATTCCGGCTTTTTTATCGTATTTTTCCATAAATGCGACAATCATTGCAAAATAAGACATCATAGGTGCTATAATATTTGTTACGCTATCTCCAACTCTGTATGCTAGTTGGGTAAACTCAGGTGAATATCCGAGCAGCATAAACATTGGAATAAATACCGGAGCCATAATAGCCCATTTTGCGCTTGCACTTCCTATTACAAGATTAATAAAAGCCGAAACAAGGACTAAACTAACGAGCAGAGCAATTCGGCCCATACCGATCGAAGTAATTAACTCGGCACCCTGAATAGCAAATATTAACCCCAGGTTTGTCCAGTTAAAATAAGCCACAAACTGTGCAGCAAAAAACACTAAAACTATGTAGGTACCCAATGTAGACATTGATTTGCCCATACCTTTTATAACATCATTGTCGTTTTTTAGTGTTTTTGCGCCTATGCCGTATACTACACCCAGAATTCCGGCAACAAGAAATATAATAGCTACAATACCTGACATGAAAGGTGATCGCAGCAATCCCCCGGTTTCAGGATCGCGTAAAAAGCCTGACAAAGGTACATTCTGCCAAAAGCCTTCATTAATAGGTACGGCACTCCATAATAATATTATAACCAATACAACAAATGCTACAACTGTAAACTTAAGCCCTCTTTTCTCAGAGTCAGTAATACTTCTTATCTCTTCCGGCTTTGCATCACCTTTATAATCTCCCAAACGAGGTACAACAACCTTTTCGGTAACCCATGTACCGATTATGGATATGAAAAATGTGCTTACAAACATAAAATAGTAATTTGCCGCGGGGTTAACGACATAGGTCGAATCTATAATCCTGGCAGCTTCTTCTGAAAGCCCGGCCAACAAAGGATCAATAGTTCCAAGTAAAAGATTGGCACTATAACCTCCCGAAACCCCGGCAAATGCCGCAGCAATACCTGCTATGGGATGCCTGCCAACAGCTAAAAATATCATACCTCCCAAAGGAACTAAAACAACATAACCTACCTCACTGGCTGTATTTGACAATATACCCGCAAATACTATAGCAAAGGTTAATAACTTCTTTGGAGCTGATATAACTAAAAGTCGTAAAGAAGTAGACATCAGCCCACTTGCCTCTGCTATCCCTATTCCCAATAAAGCAGTTAAAACTGTACCTAAAGGAGCAAAAGAAGTGAAATTAACAACCATTTTTTCCATAATCATATGGAACCCTTCCTGGCTAAAAAGATTAAAAGGTTTAACAACCTCCCCTGTTCCCGGATGAAGAGCAGTGATATTGAAAACCGAAGCTATTCCACTTAAAAAAATAATCAATACAGCAAACATTGCAAAAAGAGTTGCCGGATGTGGCAGCTTATTACCAACTCGTTCAATAACACCCAATACCTTCGAAATAATGTTCGCACTATTCATTTTTTATAAAATTTTATCAATTTTTAAAGAATTATTAAATTGTCATGTAACTAAATTTTGCAAAATATCTGTTAACCTTCCAAAAATATATCTTCGCAAGCCTTCGGCTTGCAATATAATGCGAGAAAAGTTAAACCATAAGATCAAATCAATTTTAAAAAAATCCAAATGAATCGTTTTTGAAAAATAAGCCAAAAATAAACAATTTAATTTAATCAGAATAACGGTCTGGTAAATTACATATATGTTTGGCAACAAAATGTATTAGTTATTATTAATTTGCATTATATCCAAAAACTATTTTAAATGGTGATTTTGGCCAAAAAAATAATGTGATACATTATATTTGTTAAAAAATACTGGCAGGGATATAAAAATTTTGAATAAACCTTATTTACTTTTAAAATATTTTCCCTGCCATGTGTTTTTGATTTCCATATTTTTTTCTATCATATTCAATACTTGATCATATCTAACATTTTGCCAACGCTTTCCTAAATTATATTCAGGAGATATTTCTCCACAAAACCGTTCAATAAATATCCATGGTGCCAGCCGCTCAGTAAAAGCAGTAATAAAATCAATATATTCTTCCAGGCCAAAGAGGTTGAATTGTTGCGGATCAGAAATGTATTTATCAGCTATCTTTGTGCCGGTTACAACCTGTAATTGATGAAATTTTATGCTGTTTATAGGTAAGTCTGAAATAATTTTTGCCTGGTCAAGCATTTTTTGGCCGGTATCGCCAGGTAATCCAAAAATCATATGAACAGATACATGCAGGCCTCTATCGGCTGCCTGTTGAATAGCTTTTTTTGTTTGATCAAAAGTATGACCCCGGTTAATATGTTCAAGGGTTTCATCATAGCAACTCTCTAAACCCAGCTCAATAGATACGAAGTTTGTTTTGGAGATCTTTTCAAGTAAATCAAATATTTGCTCGTTAACACAATCCGGCCTCGTTCCGATAGAAATACCAATAATATCCTTATGAGCTAATGCTTCCCTATATTTTCTTTCAAGCAACTCAACAGGACCATATGTGTTTGTATAAGCCTGAAAATAGGCGATAAACTTAAATGCTTTTTTATATCTTTTTTTTAAAAAAGCGATTCCTTTATCCAGTTGTTCTGAAAGCGGTTTTTCAGGATCACAATAAGATGGATTGAAGCTTTCATTATTACAATAATCACAACCACCATACCCTATTGTTCCATCCCTGTTAGGACATGAGAAGCCGGCATTCAGGCTAACCTTCTGTAACCTGCTGCCATATTTCTTACGTGCATATGTTGCCCATGAATTAAATCTTCTGTCGCTTCCCCAATAATAGCTCAATATAATTATGATTTTTATTAAAAAATATACCGGTGTACAAAAATATAATATAAAGCACTAGCTTCTTAATAATATTTCTTCTTAAAAACAATAAACTATAAATATTTTATTGCAACAAAAATCATAAAAATAACCCTGTATATCTTCGGCCGTGATAAAATAATTAAATATAATTACTTATAAGCTATTTAATAACAGATCAAAACCGTAAAATTTTTATTAAAAATACACAAACACTTATTTTCCTGCAATAATAGTGCATTTTAGCTGTAATTTTCAAAAAAATTAATAAAAGTCTTTTATTTTTTAATAGATTTGCAAGTTCGAACAAATACTTAATAAATTACATGAATTTATTAGACTTAGGGGTTTTCGCTCTGTACATGTCGGGGGTTATAGGAATTGGTATATATTTTTTGATAAAAAACAAGGGTGCCGATGATTATTATGTAGGAGGCAGGAATATCGGAAGCTGGCATGTAGGATTGTCTGTAGTAGCGACGGATGTAGGGGGTGGTTTTTCAATAGGTTTAGGGGGGCTGGGCTTTATTATGGGCATTGCCGGTTCGTGGATGCTTTTTACGGGTTTGGTTGGAGCATGGATTAGTGCAGTAATATTAATTCCCCAGGTCAAAAAAATTGATTATTTAAAAAAGTTGCATACTTTTCCTCAGGTTTTGGGGAAATTGTACTCACCTCGTGTTGCTTTACTTGCCGGCATAATATCAGCTATAGGTTACCTGGGGTTTACCAGTTCGCAAGTTCTGGCGGGTGCAATATTGGCTGAAGCCACTTTTGCTCCCATGTTGGACAGGCAAACAGCGCTAATAATCATGGGTATTATCGTTATTGTTTATACATCAATGGGAGGCATAAAGGCAGTGATATATACCGATACTATACAGTGGATCATTCTCATATCAGGGCTTGTCTTTATAGGTATTCCTATATCTTATTTCAGTGTAGGAGGAATGACGGCAATACGTGAAGCTTTGCCGCCGGAGTTTTTTAGCCTGGCCAATATAAGCTGGCAACAAATACTCAACTGGGCTTTGACAATTATACCTATATGGTTTGTGGGGATGACTCTTTATCAACGCATATATGCCACTAGAAGTAAAAAACAAGCTCAAAAAGCCTGGTTTATTGCAGGGCTTTTTGAATGGCCTGTTATGGCCTTTATGGGAGTTTTGCTTGGTTTGTTCGCAAGGGTAGCTCTTTTGCAAGGTCAGTTTGAATACCTCGGCCATGCAGCTCTAACCGATATTGATGAAGAAATGGGCCTTCCTTTACTTTTAAGAACGGTATTACCAGTTGGGTTTATGGGATTAATGATGGCAGCCTATTTTTCAGCAATTATGTCAACAGCAGATAGTTGCCTTGTAGCCTCATCGGGGAATTTCATAACAGATATTATAAATAAATGGTTTAAAACACCTCAGAGCAGAAAAGGGTTTCTGTTTTTCTCCCAGGCAGTAACCTTAGTTCTTGGAACCATAGCTCTTATTCTGGCAGCTTTTATGCCCAGTGTCCTTGAACTTATGCTGCACTCTTATGCCTTTATGGTTTCAGGATTGTTTATACCTGTATTGGGAGGACTTTTTATAAAAAAACCCTCACCGATTGCAGCATTTTGGTCTATGCTTTTGGGTGGTGCCACTACAATAACCCTTATAATCCTTAACCTTAGCCTGCCATTTGGACTAGACCCCATTATATTTGGCATCTCAATATCTGCTATGTCATTTTTATTTATTACTTTTATAGTTAAACTTAAAAACAAACAATAATTATGGAATACAATATTTACACCCCTAAAGACTCATTATCAGAGAATAAAAAGAAAGATATCGCTGATTTTTTGTATAAGCATCTGGATCAATTCGGCGATGAATATAAATACATTATGAAATGTATTAACTTTGCTGTTGATGATAAAACTAAATTTGGCGGTTTTATTATAACAGCAGTAGAAGCCGGTAAAATCGCAGGTGCAGTAGTTGTTAATAAAACAGGTATGGGTGGATATATCCCGGATAATATTCTCGTTTACATAGCTGTTCACAAAGAATATCGTGGAAAAGGGCTTGGAAAAATTTTAATGCAAAAAACATTTGATCAGGCCGAAGGTGATATTAAACTTCATGTTGAACCCGAAAACCCCGCAAAGTTCCTTTACGAAAAACTTGGATTTACAAGTAAATATTTAGAAATGCGACGGCCACAACAAAAATAAAAATGTCTGAAATAGTATTAAACAGAAAAAATCTTGCGCACAATTTTGAATTTCTACGCAAGCTTTTTGAAGAAAAAAACATAGAATGGGGGATTGTCACCAAGCTACTTTGCGGCAATAACCAATTTCTGCAGGAAATAATTCAGCTTGGTGCACGCGAATTATTGGATTCACGTATAAGCAATCTTAAAAAAATCAAAATGATTGACCCCGCGGTTAGAACAATTTACATAAAGCCACCACCGCACAGAAGCCTGAAAAATGTGGTTAAATATGCTGATGTAAGTTTTAATACAGATTACGAAACCATGAAATTGCTTTCAGAAGAAGCAGACCGGCAGGGCAAGATACACCAGGTAATTATCATGATTGAAATGGGTGATTTGCGTGAAGGTGTTATGGGTGATAATCTGATCAATTTCTATGCAAAAGTTTTTGAGTTGCCCAATATCGAAATTATAGGACTAGGTGCTAATCTTAATTGCCTATACGGAGTGATGCCTTCTCATGATAAACTAATCCAGCTTACACTATATAAACAAATTATTGAATTAAAATTCAATAAAAAAATACCACTAATTTCAGGAGGATCATCAGTTACAATACCAATGTTGCTTAAAAAACAACTCCCCCAAAAAATAAATCATTTTAGGATAGGTGAAACTTTATATTTTGGCAACAATCTCATCACAGAAGAAAAGATAGAAGGTATGCGTGATGATGTAATCTTTTTTTATGCCGAGATAATTGAGCTTATTGAAAAACCGCTTGTACCGGAAGGTGAACTTGGTGAAAATCCATCAGGAGATGTTTATGAGATTGATCCGAAAGACTACGGAAAAAAAGCATGGAGAGCACTTTTAGACGTTGGATTACTTGAGCTCTCCCCCGATTTTCTTGAACCTTACGATAAAAAAATCAAAATGGCAGGAGGAAGTTCAGATATGTTGGTTATTGACCTGGGCAAAAATCCAAAAAAATATAAAGTAGGTGATTATGTTAAATTCAAGCTAAAATACATGGGTGCCCTGGGATTATTTAATTCCGACTACGTTAGCAAAAAAATTGAGTAATTTGCAATTAAAAAATCCTGCTATCTAATCCTGTCAGCCGACCTGACCAGCTCCTCATCCTTACGAATAGCCCTGTTGGCAAATAATATTAATATCATTGAAATAACCGGAAAGAAAATACCTGCCCCGTATTCTACTTCACCATTTAAATGAACCTTAACCGAATCAATGTAAAAAAACGAAAGCACTATCAGTACTAAAAGCAACAACATATTTAGTTTACCCAACCGGATCTGAAATAAGCGCTTCTTATATTTGAAAGTAGTAATTATCGTAAGAACCATAATAGAAAAAAGTACTACCAGCAAAATTGCCTGCAGCAACAAAACATTAACCTCATCGACAATAGCATCAAATGCCTTTAACTTAAACAAATCACTATCTACATTTATGGTGGCTAAAGGAAATAAAATGTATAATAAACAAAAAACAAAAACCAAAAACAAATAAACTGTTTGTATCCTTTGTAACATAGCTCTTAAAATTTTACGGATTTAAAAAATTAAACAAATATATAGCAGGGTAATTTTATTATTATACCTAATACCGGATTCAACTATTACCTCATAAAGCAACCATAAAACAAATATTAACAAATACCTTAAAATCATGTTTTAGTAACAAAAACACCACAAAATTAGAAAATAAAAAAGTATTAATAAGCATAATACATTCATTTTGACCAAAAAAAAGTTATTAATTAAAAAAAATATTTTTGTTGTTTCAAACAAATAGTTATATTTGCAAAGAGATCCCTACTAAACCATTTCTTTGCCTATAAATTTTTCAAAAACAATCATGTTTTTTCAAACCAAGCCTTTTCGAAAAACAATTGGCGTTAATAAGAATGCTGGTTTTTCTAATTAAAATAAAATCTATATTTATAATATTTAATAACATAAACATAATTCGTTTTTTACATGTACGACATTGTTGAATTGAATAGTAAACTCCTTACCGAGTTAAGAGAAATAGCAAAAGAGCTACATGTACGCAAAGTAGAATCTTATAAGAAACAAGATTTGATTTATAAAATTCTTGATGCACAGGCTCTGAAACCTTCTCCTCCTAAGGATGACAGTCAAAAAAAGTCAGGTAAAACTTCTTCAAAGCAAAGCAGGAAGCAAACGCAAGGATCAAAGAAAAAAACCGAAAAAGTTACTTCAACAGACAGTCAAAACAAAAAACAGCGAGAGAAGCAAGATGCTTCAAAAGCTAAAGATTCTGTTGAAACCGGAGCAGTTGGTGAGCAAAAGCAAAAAAGTCAAAGCAAACAAGCTCAGAATGCTAAAAAGGATAAAACTTCAAAAAAAGGTGAAAAACCATCAGCTCAAGACATAGAAATCACTGACTCCACAAGTTTGTTTGACGAAAATGAAGAAATACCCACAGAAAAAACCGAATCACCACCTCCTGTAGAAGCAAAGCCAAAAGAAAAGGAAAAAGAAAAACCTTACCGCCAAAAATATGACAGGCGTGGTGAACCAACATATGAATTTGATGGTATCATCACTGCTGATGGTGTTTTGGAAATAATGCCCGACGGATATGGCTTTCTCAGATCATCCGATTATAATTACCTCAATTCACCGGATGATATTTATGTTTCGCAATCGCAAATAAAACTTTTCGGTCTTAAAACCGGAGATACAGTTAGCGGAGGTATAAGGCCACCTAAGGAAAATGAAAAATATTTTCCGTTAATAAAGGTTGAAAAAATTAATGGACGTGAAACCAATGAAGTCAGAGACAGGGTTCCTTTTGATTTTCTTACTCCATTATTTCCCGATCAAAAATTTGACCTTACAAGCCATCAAAATGTTAACAAATCTGCCCGTATTGTAGATATGTTTGCTCCTATTGGCAAAGGGCAGCGGGGGCTAATAGTAGCGCAACCCAAAACCGGAAAAACCATATTACTGCAGGATATTGCAAATGCTATTGCCGGCAATCACCCTGAAGTTTACCTGATTGTCTTGCTTATAGATGAACGGCCTGAAGAAGTTACTGAAATGGCAAGGAATGTACATGGAGAAGTTATATCATCAACTTTTGACGAGCCTGCCGAAAGACATGTTAAGGTTGCAAATATAGTGCTAGAGAAAGCTAAAAGAATGGTAGAATGCGGCCACGATGTTGTAATACTTCTCGACTCAATAACAAGGCTGGCAAGAGCCTTTAACACTGTTGCACCCGCTTCAGGAAAAGTACTGTCAGGTGGTGTTGATGCAAATGCACTGCATAAACCAAAAAGATTCTTTGGTGCTGCAAGAAACATAGAAAAAGGCGGATCACTATCAATTATAGCTACAGCGCTTATTGATACCGGCTCCAAAATGGACGAAGTTATCTTTGAAGAATTTAAAGGAACCGGGAATATGGAATTGCAACTCGACCGAAGATTATCTAACAAAAGAATTTTCCCATCTATTGATATTGTTGCTTCTGGAACAAGGCGTGAAGACCTGTTAATTGACAAGGATATACTAAACAGAATATGGGTGTTAAGAAAATTTATTGCAGACATGACACCTCTCGAAGCAATGGAATTTCTCCTTGATAAACTGCGTTTTGCCCAGTCAAATGAAGAGTTCCTTATGTCAATGAATGGTTAAAGACACATATTATAACAAATTACAATAAGAAACGGTCAATAAAATCAAAACTATTTTGATAATATTGACCGTTTCTTATAATTAAGTCCTGTTTTCCGCACATTCTTTGGTGGGCGAGCCAACGCACACGATTTTTATAGTTTTGGAAAAGGATTTATAGTAAATTGGTTTAAAAAATCTTAATAAGTTTGGCTTTTTATACCAAAGTTGGTTAAAATCGTCCTCCGGCCTTTGGTGAAGACACCTACAAAACAAGCGAAAAGGGCGTTAAAAAATATTTGAAGTCGCTCCGTAAAATTATGGAAAAGTATAAAAGATATAATACAGATTAAAACACTTAAAAAAACAGATCAAAGCCAAAAGCGACATTGCAAATATTTTAGCCCTTAATGCGTAGTTTTGTGGTGGCGGAACCACAGCCTTGATTTTTTCAAACTTTTTTATCAAGTTTTTATTAGGCACTACTAAATGCTAAAAAATAAAAACCTTAATTTAGCCGACATACTCAAT